>CAYPHN010000337.1:0-3739 GCA_964410265.1 uncultured Flavobacteriaceae bacterium
CAACAATGGCGTGCAGTTTGGCTTTGTAGTAGAAATACACTTGCGGATTTAAGGTATACGACGGTTTTTATTTTAAAATGTTACAAATTGCATGTATGAATGAGCAAATGAGTAAATGTTTGAATAAGAGAATTAATTTCCGAGGAAAAACAAGATCAGTTTCTTCGTTAAACAACTTCAAACTTCTAGTATATCTTCCGTAACTTTGTCAAATATTTTTTAATCCAAATGCATCAAAACAATCAAGATACTATCATTGCTTTAGCAACCTCTTCGGGAGTTGGTGCCATTGCGGTAATCAGACTTTCAGGAAAAAATGCTATTATAATTGTCAATAAGTTTTTTCGGTCAAAATTTGGTAAAAAAGATCTAAACCTAGTCAAAACTCATACAATTCATCTCGGCAATATTGTGGAAAATGACCGTATTATAGATGAGGTTTTGGTGTCTGTTTTTAAAAATCCAAATTCATATACTGGCGAAAATGTAGTAGAAATTTCTTGCCATGGCTCGGCATATATCCAACAAGAAATATTACAGTTGTTTTTAAAAAATGGTGTCCGTCATGCGGATGCTGGCGAATTTACATTAAGAGCATTTATACACGGTAAAATGGATCTAAGTCAGGCAGAAGCTGTAGCCGATTTGATTGCCTCCGATTCAAAAGCTTCTCATCAAATAGCCATGCAACAAATGCGTGGTGGATTTTCAAATGAAATTGCTTCCTTAAGAGAGCAGTTATTAAATTTTGCTTCGCTTATTGAGTTGGAACTAGATTTCTCTGAAGAAGATGTCGAGTTTGCTGATAGAAAACAATTTCAAGAATTAATTATAAAAATAACTCGTGTTTTAAAAAATCTAATTGATTCGTTTGCCGTAGGTAATGTTTTAAAAAATGGAATTCCGGTAGCTATTGTAGGAGAACCCAATGTTGGAAAATCCACTTTATTAAACACACTTCTCAATGAAGAAAAAGCTATTGTATCTCATATTCCTGGCACTACACGTGATGCTATTGAAGATGAACTTATTATCGATGGCGTAGCCTACCGATTTATTGACACTGCAGGACTTCGAGAAACGGAAGACCATGTTGAAAAAATTGGTATTCAAAAAACTTATGAGAATATTAAAAAGGCACAGCTTGTTTTACATCTTATAGATGCCAAAAAAATTGAAAATTTAAAATTGAAGATTGAAGATTTAGAAAATAAATACCCTACTAAAAAGATAATTACTATTATCAATAAAGTTGATTTACTTTCTAAACAAGATAACTCAAAACTCATAACTCATAACTCAAAATTAATACTTCTCTCTGCCAAAAACAAAACCGGTATCGATGTTTTAATAAAAAATCTTACCAATCTTGCCAATCTTGGCATTTTAAGCAACAACCAAACCATAGTGAGCAACTCTCGCCATTTTGAGGCTTTAAACAATGCATTAAACGCTCTTATTGATGTTCAAAAAGGAATAGATCAAAATATATCAAGTGACCTGTTTGCCATAGATATTCGCCAGGCTTTATTTCATCTAGGTTTAATTACTGGTGAAATTACAACCGATGATCTTTTGGGTAATATTTTTGCTAATTTTTGTATCGGAAAGTAACTGCCACATAACAAACAATAAAGAAACGTATTAAATACAATGTATAAGCCTATTAAATTAGGCTTTTTTATTGAAACAAAGTTAATATTTATTTTGTGATATTTTGTGATATTAGGTACATTTTTGTACCTTTGTTGTACCCTGAAAGAAATGAGACTAATATTTGTACCTTATTTCTATTTTTTTGTTTACAAAGTTTACACTTTTAAACACTTTAATACAAGATTAAACAAAATGAGTAGTAATATTAAAGTAAAACGTATTTGTGAGTATTGCAATAGTGAATTTGTTGCGCAAACCACAGCAACAAGGTACTGTTCTAAAAAATGTAATGCAGCACACTATAAGGCTAAAGTAAGAGCCAAAAAGGTTGACCGTTCAAATACAGAAACGAAACAAATAAAATACAAACCTATTCAGGAAATACAAGTCAAAGAGTTTTTGACAGTTACACAGGTTTCAAAACTTATTAATTGTTCCCGTCAAAATGTTTACAAACTAATAAATTCAGGTAAATTAAGAGCAACCAATATTTTAGAAAAGAAAACAATAGTAAAACGTTCAGACCTTGATAAATTATTTAACAAGCCAAAGTCAGTTTATGTAATTAAAGAACCTCAACAAATACAAATTAATATTGCAGACTGTTACAACTTGACCGAAATACAAAATAAGTATAGTATTTCTGAAAAGGCGTTACACGATATTATAAAACGAAATAACATACCAAAACTAAAAAAAGGTTGGTATGCCTATGTGCCTAAAAATTTAATTGATGAATTATTAACGTAAAAAAAAGATTGTTTTTAGACGTTCATATTTTTCACGTTTTACACTAAAGCATAAAAGACAATGGCTACAAAAGTAAAATTAAGAGATAAAAAGATAAGCAAAGGGCGTAAAAGCCTGTACCTTGACTTTTACCCACCTATACCCCACCCCAAAACTGGCGAACCAACACGCAGAGAGTTTTTAGACTTGTATGTATTTGAAAAAACTAAAACCCCTTTAGATAAAAAGCACAATGAAGAAAATAAAGCTATTGCCGAAAGCATACGCCAAAAACGTGAGAATTTTTTAAACAAACCTGAAATATACAGCCAGTACGAAAAGGAACAGTTAAGAATACAGGAACTGGGACAGCTTTGCTTTGTAGAATATTTTGAAAAACTTACTAATAAGCGTAACGGTTCAAATTATGGCAGCTGGCTTTCAACACTTAAATATCTTAAAAATTTCACTAATGAAAGTTTGAAGTTTGCCGACCTCAACGAAAAGTTTATAGAAGACTTCAAAGAACATCTACTAACAACCAAAAGTAATAAGAGCAGCAAAACAACCCTTTCACAAAATTCAGCCGTTTCGTTATTTCAATAAGGTTAAAGCAGCATTAAAACAAGCATACAAAGACGGTATTTTGCAAACCGATTTAAACGCCAAAATAAGCCCTATTAAGCCCGAAGAAACAAGACGTGAATACTTAAACACTTGAAGAACTTAACATGCTTGTAAAAACAGATTGTAACAGCCCTCTGTTAAAACGTGCAGCCTTATTTTCATCTCTTACAGGGTTGAGGTTTTCAGATATTCAAAAAATGGTTTGGAGTGAATTAGAATACATAAAAGGACAAGGGTATTTCTTAAAGTTTAGCCAAAAGAAAACTAAAGGCGTTGAGGACTTGCCAATTTCTGAACAGGCGTACAGCTTCACAAATGGAACAACAAACCCAAAGGATATGCAACAAGATAAACCAGTGTTTGAGGGGCTTAAATATTCAGCATACCACAACAAACATTTGTTTCAATGGATTGGTTCAGCAGGAATAACAAAGGATATTACTTTTCATTGCTTTAGACATACGTTTGCCACTCTACAACTGTTTAATGGTACAGATATTTACACCGTTTCAAAGATGCTAGGACATAAAGACTTAAAAACAACTTTGGTTTATGCTAAAATTGTAGATGAAACCAAACGAAAAGCAGCAAATAATATTAAACTAGATATGTAAAATACTTAAAGCCTAGAATAAAAATAAATGCAAATGGATTTTTACAATACATTATTAATAGTTAGCCATCCCCTGAAAAACACATTAAATAAGTTGTAAAGTATTGATTTTAT
>CAYPHN010000338.1:0-3733 GCA_964410265.1 uncultured Flavobacteriaceae bacterium
CTAATTACTTCTAAATGATGTAATAAATGTCCTGAAGTTATATATCCTAATGCTCTAACAGACATAAGGCTACCACTTGCCATTCCTTTATTTAACATGGTTTGTTTTGAAAAACTTTGGTATAAATAAATTGTTGACTTTCGCAACGCGATAAACTCATCTAATAAATCCTGATAATTTCTATTATTGGCCTTAGAATTATCAACATACACATTTTCATCAAAACCCGCCAAATCAATTTGATCCTTTCTTGCAAAACGCATTGCTCTATATGAAAATACCCTTTCCGTATCTATCATGTGCTGAATTACCTCTTGGATTGTCCATTTACCTTCCGCATGCTGATACAATTGTTTATGGGTATCCAAATTATTCAAAAGTTGTTCGAATTGTATCATTGAAATTCTTAGATTTTCAATAATATCATGGTCATTATTCAACAATACCTCAATATATGGCTTGTAAAACGAAGCGTATTCATGACTCTCTAAATGCAGCATAATTAATACTTTAACAATAATACTTCAATAAAAACTATCTGTAGCTTAATCTAACACAATAATTTACAAGTCTGTTTAGCAATTTCAATCTCTTCATTGGTAGGAATCACTAAAATTTTGGTTTTGCCATTAATTTTATTGATCATCCTAATTTCTTTACTTCGCAATGCATTTTTTTCTTCGTCCAATTCAATACCGAGAAAATCCATTTCTTTACAAACCATTTTCCTAATCGTAGCAGAATTTTCTCCAATACCAGCAGTAAAAATTATGGCATCTAAACCATTCATGGCAGCGGCATAACTTCCAATAAACTTTTTAATTCTATAAGCATTCATCGCTAAGGCTAACTTACAAGATTTATTACCTTGCATAGCAGCTGATTCAATTTCCCTTAAATCACTATATCCGGTCAGACCAAACATACCACTTTCTTTTTGCAAAATATTATTTACTTCATCTACACTATAACCCAATGCTTTTACAAGATAAAAAATAACCGATTGGTCAATATCACCACTACGAGTTCCCATAATCAATCCGTTCATTGGTCCAAACCCCAAAGAGTGATCTATACTTTTCCCATCAACAATTGCTGAAATACTACAACCGTTACCCAAATGAATGGTAATAATTTTAGATTTTTTCTTCTTCAAAAAAGCGATTGCTTTTTCTGAAACAAATTTATGACTGGTACCGTGAAAACCATATAGACGAATATGATTTTTATCTAAAAACTTATTTGGTATGGCATATTTATATGCCACTTCGGGAATGGTTTGATGAAAAGCAGTATCAAAAACCGCTATTTGTTTCGCTTTTGGAAATATTTTTTCGGCAACTTCTATACCTATCAAATTTGGTGGATTGTGTAATGGTGCCAAAGCAAAAAGTTCTTTGATCTTATTTTTAACTTCACTATCAATTAAAGTGGTTTTACTAAAATTACTACCACCATGAACAACTCTGTGACCAACAGCATCAATTTCATTAGCATTTTTTAATACACCAATTTTTGTGTCTAAAAGCTGTGCAGCAATTCTCATTAACCCATTTTCATGATTAGGTATATCAACGATTTCTTCTTTATCTTGCTGGTTTGAATGATAATGAATAACGGCATTATCCAAACCTATTCGTTCAACCAAACCCGAGCAAACCACCTTTTTATCAGGCATTTGGATCAATTGAAATTTTATAGAAGAGCTACCTGAATTTATTATTAATATTTTCATATATTTTTAAAACTAATTAAAAAAATCTTTTTCATTTGTTAACTGAAAGATAAAATTTAAATTTAATAATTATTGTGCCTGAATAGCGGTAATGATAACGGTATTAAAAATATCGTCTACAGTACAACCTCTACTCAAATCATTTACAGGTTTATTTAAACCTTGTAGCATTGGTCCGATTGCTATGGCTCCGGTTTCTCTTTGTACAGCTTTATAAGTATTATTTCCTGTATTTAAATCTGGAAAAATCAATACACTTGCCTGACCAGCTACTTCTGAATCGGGTAATTTTTTCTTTCCAATTTGCATATCAACTGCAGCATCATATTGTATCGGACCTTCCACCTTTAAATCTGGTCGTAATTTTTTAACTATTTCGGTTGCTTTTCTAACTTTATCAACTTCTTCACCAACACCAGATGTTCCAGATGAGTAAGACAACATTGCAATCTTTGGTTCAATGCCAAAAGCCAAACTAGATTCGGCAGATGAAATTGCTATTTCAGCCAATTGTTCAGCATTGGGATTTGGGTTTATGGCACAATCACCAAATACAGAAACTCTATCTTCCAAACACATAAAAAATACCGAAGAAACAACAGAAACATTTGGCTTCGTTTTAATAAACTGTAAGGCCGGACGAATCGTATGTTGGGTTGTATGTACTGCTCCAGACACCATACCATCAACATCACCTTTATAAACCATCATCGTGGCATAATAAGATACGTCTACCATAAAATCTTTTGCCATATCCAAATTTACATTCTTATGCTTCCTTAGCTCATAAAATGTATTTACATAATCATCGTAACTAGCTGATGTTAACGGATTTACTACATTTGCTTTGCTTAAGTCAAGATCAATACCATGTTTAGTCAGTGCGCTTTTAATTTTATTTTCATCGCCTAATAAGGTAATATCAACAATATCTAAATTTATTAATCTAGCAGCGGCTCTTAATATTCTTTCGTCATTACTTTCCGGAAGTACTATGTGTTTTCTAACTTTTTGGGCTTTTTTAACCAAGTTATATTGAAACATTCTTGGGGTAATTCCATCTGATTCAAAAGTAATGAGTTTATTGGCCAAAGCATCTATGTCTACATATTTTTCAAAAGTTTTTAAAGAATTGTAAATGCGTAATTTATTATTTGCATATATATGTGATCTAATTGCTCCGATTTTATTTGCAATTTCAAAGGTTCCTTCTTCTACAGATAAAATCGGTACGATCTCTTTTAAACCTTTTATTAATTTTAATATAGACTCCTCAGGTATAATACCTCCTGTTAAAATAATACCAGAAATTTTAGGGTAATTCTCTGAAATACTGGCTTGTAATGCACCTAAAATAATATCAGCCCTATCCCCTGGCGTAATCACCAAACTATTTTCAGTTAAATGCGTTAAAAAATTTCTTAACTGCATTGCTCCAACTGCAAAACTTCCAACTTGATTGTTAATATTCATTTCACCTAAAACAACCTCAGCTCTTAACTCATCGACAATTTCTTTAATTGTAGGATTATTTAATTCTTCCTTAAAAGGAATTACACTAACAAGAATATCGTCACTAAGTTCATTTGCAATTGCCTTTTCAATGGTATGTACTTGTTCTATATCCACTTTATTGGCAACTAATGCCAATACTTTTACTTCCTTTTCCACAAAAGAATCATAAGCCAAATGAAGGCTAGATACCAACTCATCTTCCGTCTTGTTTCTACCGCTACCAACAATTATTGTTGGTATACCTATATTTTTGGCAATTAGCACATTTATATCTAACTCAACAAAAAGACCCTCACCTGAAAAATCGGTTCCCTCCACCAAAACAAAATCAAATCGCTCTTCTAAGGATTTGTATTTCTCTATAATAATATCAATGACTTCGGCTACTTTACCATTGTTTTTTTTCTGTATAACTTCTATTCCAGTAAGGGCATAGCATTCTTCATAATCCATATCCAGATCAAAATGCGTTAAAACCGTGTT
>CAYPHN010000339.1:0-3722 GCA_964410265.1 uncultured Flavobacteriaceae bacterium
GAGCAGTAGGTAGCTCGTTGGGCTCATAACCCAAAGGTCGCTGGTTCGAGTCCAGCTCCCGCTACTAAGAAACAAAAAGCTTTCAGGAAACTGAGAGCCTTTTTTAATTTATACCTAAAACATTTTATGTTTTTTAAGTTCTTTAATGATATAAGCTTGTTGATTCAGATCACGTGTTATCTATAATGCCAATAGTAAAATTCTATTAAAGTTAAGTTTCTAGAAGAGTCTAAGCTCACAAAAACTATTATGAAATACTAAAAATGAAAATATTACTAAAACTATTATTATGATTCTATTCATTTTCGTTGACTTCAGGTATGTTTGTTAAGATACATCGTTTACAAAAGTTAAAGATTACGACTTTACATTAAATTAATTTCCAACCATGTTGGTAGTATTTATTTTAGTTCATTCGCATATTTGAAAATGGCGGGCAATCCACCTGTATGCCAAAATAGTACATTAGAATTAGTAGGAATTCTTTTTTCTTTTAAGAAATCCAGCATTCCATAAAATGACCTTCCTGTATAAACAGGGTCCAATAAAACACCTTCGCTTTTTGCTAATTCATTAATGGCATTAATTTCATTATTAGTGACTACACCATAGCCATTCTTATCGTAATCTCTATTTAAGTAAATATCCGAAAGTTGAATTTCTTTATTGATATTCAATTTTTGCAATCCCTCTTTTATTATGTTTAAAACAACTTCTTCGAGAGAAAGTCCATTTGTTTCATCTTTATCTATACTTATTGGAATTAACTCTGAATTCAATTGATACATTTCTTTTCCAAGAGTTAATCCTGCTTGCATCCCTCCTGAACTAGACGCAAAAAAGATATAATCTATTTCTAATTTTTGTTCAATCAATTGCTCTTTTAATTCCTTAACAGCATTAACAAATCCCATAGCACCAACTAAATTAGAACCTCCATATGGAATTATGAAACATTTGCTCCCATTATTTTCAAGTTTATTTCTTAATATTTCTCTATCTTCTCCTTTTCTATTCTTACCTGTAAAATGTATATCTGCTCCTAGGATTGATGAAAGCAATAAGTTTCCATCATATATCTCAGGTTTTTCACCTCCTAAAAGTAAATGACATTTTAGTCCAGCTACAGAACAAGCAGCAGCAGTTTGTCTGCAATGATTAGATTGCTGTGCTCCAGCTGTAATAATTGTATCACAACCTTCATCAAGAGCTTGTTTGATTAAATATTCCAATTTTCTAGTTTTATTTCCGCCAGAGGCTAGCCCAGTATTATCATCTCTTTTAATGAAAATATTATAATCAGGAAATTTTTTTGACAATTTTCTTAACTCTTGTAGTGGAGTAGGAAAAAAACCTAAATTAAATTTATTTTCAATCATATTGTCGTTTTGTTAATGTCCAATCCTAAAATACGGCACATATGTAAATCAATGGTTAAAAATATAGTAAAAAATAGGTTTAGTTAGCTAAAAACAACGTCATAAACTTACTCATTCTATTGCTATTCAAAAATATTAGTATTCTATTTCAGTAATATTATTTTGAATACAAATAATAAGAATTACAAGTTAGTGAAAATATATGATTATGTCTGTGGGAAATTTGATGAACATTTACAATTTGAATACGAACGTTTTAGAAATAATAATAAGCCAGAGGCGCTTAAAATTAGACTTTTCCATTTGCCTTAATCAAATTTTAATGTTATTCTTTTTTATTATATAACTGTATATACTTTTGATCTAGCTCTTTTGAGTCCTTATATTTTACTCTTAATTCGGCAAGTTCATTTTTGAGTTTCTTCACAATTTCTGCATAATATGGATTTTCATAAACGTTATTAAGTTCTGAAGGGGCATATAATTCCCATTCATTAACATCATAATAGAAATGTAATAGTTTGAATTCTTTTGTAACAATACCATAATGTCTTTTTACCATATGAACAATGAGTATTCATAATAGTGATAATACACAGCGTCTCTATGCCAATTTATTTCAAATTAGTACTTATTCATACTATTACTCCTTACTTTTTCAAACAACATCAAAATATTAGTTAAAGAGTTTTTAAATTTGTGCTCGTAATATTTCATCTTGACCCTTTTAATTTTATATATTTAAGCCTATTTTAATTATACTTCTTTAAAGATCAATAATAAGTTTATGAACGATTACGGATTCCTTTCAATACTCCCACCAGTTATAGCCATTATTTTAGCGCTTAAAACAAAGCAAGTTTATATTGCCCTGCTATTTGGCATATGGTTTGCCTGGATAATTATGAGTGGATGGAATTTTTTAGATGGTACTTTAGCTACTATTGAAGGACTTGTAAACGTATTTAAATCTGAAGGAAATACACGAACCATTATGTTTAGTGCATTGGTTGGTGCACTCTTGCTTTTTATACAATATTCAAAAGGTGTTGAAGGGTTTGTAAATAAGTTAAACGTATTGATTGCGTATTTTGAAAAAAAACAAAGTGGATTTAGTAGAGTTATTGTTCAGTTATTAGCACTATTTACTGGTATGTTACTATTTGTTGAAACCAGTATAAGTTCACTTACTGTAGGAACTTTATACAGACCTGTATTCGACAAATTAAAAATACCTCGAGAGAAATTAGCTTATATAGCCGACTCTAGTTCAGCCCCTTCTTCCATATTAATACCATTTAATGCATGGGGAGCTTTTATTATGGGTTTATTATTAACACAAGGCATAGATAAACCTTTCTCTATGTTAATCTCATCCATCAAATATAATTTCTATCCAATTATTGCAATTATTATAGTATTTATTATCATCATTTCAAAAAAGGATTTTGGTGCTATGGCTAAAGCCGAAAAAAGAACTAGAGAAACAGGAAAGCTTTTAAATGCTGATGCCAAACCAATGATATCCGATGCAATAACATCATTTAAACCTAAAGAAGGTATTAAGGCGAAAGCATTTAATATGGTAATACCTTTAGCAACTATGGTTGTAATGATGCCTGTTAATCTGGCTTATACAGGTTGGGCTAAAGTAGAATCTTCTAATTCATTTACAGATCATTTATCACAAGCAATTGGCAATGGATCTGGCTCATCTTCAGTGCTTTATTCTGTTTTGGCATCTATATTTGTAGCCATGATTTTATACAGGGTACAGGGCATTATGAAATTAAAAGAAATGGTTGATCTTATTTTAAAAGGAATAAGCGAATTAATGCCTCTAGCTCTTTTAATGTTATTGGCTTTTGCTATTAGCGACGCGTGTAACCAATTGGGAACAGGACAATTTATTGCCGATTGGTCTAAAGATTGGCTTTCGCCAGAATTTTTACCAGCCATTGTATTTCTAATAAGTTCATTTATTGCATTTTCTACGGGTACATCATGGGGTACATTTGCCATTATGCTAGCCATTTCAATACCAATGGCCAATATTCATGGTTCAGAATTAACCCTAGTTGTTGCCGCAACATTAGGTGGAGGTATATTTGGTGACCACTGTTCGCCAATTTCCGATACATCGATAATTTCATCCATGGCATCGGCGAGTGACCATATTGATCATGTTCGAACCCAGTTACCCTACGCTCTAATTGGAGGGGTAATAACTACCGTACTTTATTTGATCTTAGGCTTTACCATGAATTAAACAATTTTTACTACATACATATTTTAGTTAGCCATCCCCCGTTTTTTTTTAGTTGAACGATAAATTAAGTTGTC
>CAYPHN010000340.1:0-3719 GCA_964410265.1 uncultured Flavobacteriaceae bacterium
TGGTCAAATTACTGTTGATGAAATGACAGGTGGTACTTTTACAATAACTAATGGCGGTGTTTTTGGATCGATGTTGTCTACACCAATTATCAACCCACCTCAAAGCGCAATTTTAGGGATGCATAATATCGTTGAACGTCCCGTGGCAATTGATGGTAAAGTGGTAATAAGGCCAATAATGTTTGTTGCCGTATCTTATGATCATAGAATTATTGATGGTAAAGAATCTGTAGGTTTTTTAGTTGCTGTAAAAGAAGCTTTGGAGAATCCAACGGAATTTTTAATGAATAATAATGAGAAAAAAGCTTTAGAGTTATAAATTAAGCTAAAAACTTTGCTAAAATAAATTAATCCTTTCATATTATTTTATGAAAGGATTTTTCGTTGGTGGAAATTATGATTAATATTATTTTATATCCTATATTTTTCTCATAACTTTATCCAATAATTAATTGAGAAAAAATAGATTTTATGAGTTTTGATTTAGAAGCCAAAGACTGGGACAATGATCCTAAAAAGGTAGATAGAGCTGAGTTATTTGCCAAAGAAATAATTGATTTTGTTAAGCCAAATAACTACGAAAAGGCTTTAGAGTTTGGTAGTGGCACAGGCCTTCTAAGCTTTGCCTTAAAGAATAGTTTTGCATCTATTACTTTGGTTGATAATTCATCTGGTATGATTGAGGTGTTAAAAGAAAAAATAGTAAAACGAGATTTAAAAAATTTTATACCGATTAGAATAGATCTTTTATCAGAAGATTTTAATCAAAGCGATTTTGATGTAATATATACGCTCATGAGTCTTCATCATGTAGTTGATTTAGACTCTATTTTAAAAATATTTTACCGTGTATTGAAAATTGGAGGAATGTTATGTATTGCAGACCTTGACAAAGAAGATGGTTCTTTTCATGCCCATAAAACCAATTTTGAAGGCCATAATGGTTTTGATAAAGGAGAATTATCAGACCAATTACTAAAACATGGGTTTAAAACTGTACATTATAAAATTTGTACTACAGCGGATAAAGAAGTAGATGATAAAATTATTAAGTATCCCTTGTTCTTAATGATACTGAAAAAAATTAAGGATATATAGGCTATTATTATTCATTTTTAAATTTTCTTTTTTAATGATAAAAAGGAAAGTGTCGAACATGCCATATAACAGTATTTTTCCAACTATCGGTTGTTGTATCGATAAAAATATTGCCTTTGCTTTTTTCATAAATAACGGTACCATTACCTTTAAAAATACTTATAGAAACATTGGCATTGTATTTTTTTTGAGTTGAACCAGCAGAACCACCATAAACATTAGTTTTATTCCAGCTTTTATCATTGATACTAGCAAAGTTGGTTTCTAAATTTGTAGTACCTTCAAAAGACCTCTCTACTTCTCCCATTAAAATATAATCTGCACCTCCAATAGCATCCGCAATTTCTTTTGTTGTGAAATTATCGATTGTATCTGGCGTTATACCTGCTTTATTTAATGCAACAGTAATATCCCTTCCATTTAAAACAGTAACATTAAAATGTTTTCCTTTTTTATGGATATAATCAATTAAAAAATGTTGTACTTCTTTGCCTTTAGAAATAGAAATATGGCCATCATCAGTAAAAGTAAAAGGTAAAATTGCTACTGTTTCTTGCGAAAATACAATGGATGAAAAAAACAGACAAAAAATTAGCGTTAGTTTATTAAAATGTTTCATAGGTTTGGTTTTAAATTATGTGCTAAAGTTAAATAAAATTGAAATAAAATCAAATTAAAATTTCTAAAACCCAAGAAGACTCTCCCATTTTTAAATGGTATTCTAAAATTTTCACCTCCCCGGTAGGGCAGCATTGTTTATCTTCTTTTTTAAATTGTTTGTATTTTCTCATTAATTTATTTCCTTCAGTATAGAAAGTATCATGTCCCATATAGTTTGGAAAAAATTTCACAAAATCATCATCCGATAATTCGGAAACATAAATTGGCGTAACACTTTTGTCTTTGTTTGAAGAGAATCCGTAAACACTGGCATATGATCCAGATCCAGCGCCACGTGTAATAATATACAACTCATCAAATCCATCTCCGTTTACATCTGCTACTAAAGCATAATCAAAAGGGTCACTTTCTTCCATTTTTAAGGGGTCATTTACTTCAGAAAAGCCTTTTGGTGTTATAGTAATATTGCTAAGGCTGGCACTTGGTTTTTCTTCGGTAATAATAAAAGTTTTACCCGATTTGGTTTTAAATTGCTTAAATGTATTTGTTGTTTGAGGAGCTTCTTTTTTGGCCTCAATTTCTGTTTCTTTAGTTTTTGTCGTTTTTTTTTGTTCACAAGAACTTAGTATTAAAGCGATAAATGTCATAGGTAATAGAATTTTTTTCATTGATTTAAAAGTTAAAAGTTAAAAGTTAAAAGTTGGAATTGGAATTGGAATTGGAAATTTATCCCATAGTAATCGATAAGAATCATCACTAGGGATCTCAATAAATACTTTTGCAATACTCGGGTTAGAAGGATAGGTTTTACCATTAAACTTTAATACTCTCAGAGAACTATTACTTTTAACTAAAAGATCTCTCCAGCCATTGGTTGTTGAATTTAATGCAATGAATGGTGCATCGGAAATCGTAAAAATTGTAATTACCGCCCCATTATTTTGTAATAAATAATAAGTACACCCGCCACTTCCACAAAAATAGGAATTTTTAAACCCAATTAAATATTCTTTTTTGCTATCACCATTTAGATCCACTTCTTCATATTGAAATTTGCGTTGATTTTTGCTCATGATTTTCAGATCGTCTTTTAATAGTTGATTCATTAAAAAGCTTCTAATTTTTGTAGCCACTTCTATGTTAGAATTATGAGGCGAAAATCTTTCAGGGGACACCCTATCATCAGGATTGGGGTCAATTAACTCACTTTTTATAGAATTATTATCTGTTGTATCTAATACAGTTTGGGTTTCTATTTTTAAATTTTCTATATTTTGCGTCGTTTTTTTTTGATCACATGAATTCAGTAAGATGAGTATAATTAATATTGAAATTATTTTTCATTAGTTAATAAATGGCGCAATTATTCTTTGGGATTGTTTTTCGAATATATGGTATAGGTTGATTCCATATTGTTAGAAGTACTACCAATTTTTGCATTCAATTTTTTAATATCCAGTTCCTCTTGATAAATTTGAGGAAGATCGATCCAATCTTTTTCTGTATATACTTTTAAGGTATTTCCCCTAAAATGGAATATATTGATATTGTCATTTTTAAAATCAATAAATAATTCATACCCATTACTTGGACAATCATGGGCTTTACAACCACTTGCATGAATAATTTGATTTTCAATACTAATTGGGGTTTCGGTATTCCAATTTAAAATAAATGCATCAAAATTAAAGCGATCTAAATTTTTAAGTCGGTTAATCATAAATTCATTGTCAAACAATTTGATTTGGGTAGGGTATTTTCCAACAAAATCATTAAATAAAAACACTTCTTTAAGATTTTTTGGTTTAGGAGTTATAGTCACTGGTTTCTCTTCTATGTCTGGTTCGGTGATATTAGTATCTAATATTTCTTTTTTAGGAACATTGCTTTTTTCTTTTTTAATATAGTCACAATTGAAAAGAAAAAAAACTAGGAATAGGATGCTATATTTCAATTGTTTCATAACTTATTTTTAAAATATTGAAAAACGGAAATAACGA
>CAYPHN010000341.1:0-3715 GCA_964410265.1 uncultured Flavobacteriaceae bacterium
TCTTTTTTAATATTTTCTGACCGAATTGAATAGATTTTTAAGTATTGAATTATAATTAAAAAGGCTTCCTAAATTTAGGAAGCCTTTTTACGCATTATACTACTGTAACCAAATTATTGGTTAGTTTTTCAATTTCTATATGTAATAATTTCAAAGAATTTCTACTTGTTTCCAATTCTGTAAGAATGCTTGATTTTGTATCCTTAAACTTATCTTTAAATTCTACAAAAAGTTTTTGATAATAATTTATTCCTTCGTTTAAATTGTTAGAGAAATTCAATAAATATTTTTCTTGTTTTTTAGTAATTACAGTGCTCGTTTCTTCAATTTTACCTTTAAGATAATCAAGATATAAATTTATTTCCTTAACAAACATATTAGGTCTGTCTAATCTAGAAATTACATTAATTCTACCATAAATATGATCGGTAATTTCTTTTAAACTCATCAATTTAGAAAAGTAAGCCATATTAGGTCCCGGGCAAACAGAAACTCCTTTTATATCTTCTTTAACTTTGACATCATTTATAAGAAGCGCTGAATTTGCCAAACCAACACAAAGACACGATTTTTCAACAATTTTATCAAAAAGAGATTTGTAAGATTCTTTTGTAAGATTTTCTTTGTCTAAATCTTTAATTTTTTTACGTTGGTATTGACGAGATGCAGTACAAATACTTTTTTCTGTAAATTCTCTATTCAAAGAAAGAAATTCTTTTGGACAAGAACTTCCTGGTCGTCCATTTTTTATTTTTTCTAATTTTTCAAGATCTTTCGTATTGTCTCTTAAACTATTAAAAGGAACTCCTAATGGAGAAATACCACTTAAATAAAGATCACTTTCTTTAGCTTTAGTTAATTTGTTAATGGTAGTCTCATCTACACTAGTTGCTTCTGGTACCAATAAGAATGGAGTACCCCACCCCACAGAATCAACCTCATATTGATCAATTAAAAATTGATGTTCTTCATCGGTTCCAACACCACCCTGAGCCGTAATTTTTAAGTCTAAATTCTCTGAAGGAATAACTCGATCATTAGCTTTTAAAGCAGGAATAAGAATTTCATGAACGGATTGTATAAGATCATTTTTATTCTGTTTGAATTCTTCTAAAATAGGACCCATTAAAAATCCTTCTGTAGCAAAAGCATGTCCACCGCAATTAAGTCCAGATTCTATTCTGTATTCTGAAACCCAAAGTCCTTTTTTTGCTAAAAATTTACCTTGTATTAAAGCAGAACGATAGTCACTTACCTTTAAAACAATTTTCTTGTTTATTTCACCGTTTTCATTTGGAAAAAAATCATTAAATTGTTCAATATAACTATAGAGTCTAGGGTTCATTCCCGCTGATAAAATCAAAGAAGATTTTAAACTACTATTGGCAAAACCTCTTAATGCAGCATGTGCATCATTATATTTTTGTGGAAGTTTTTCACCATTTTTATAATTTTCTTTGTCTAATTTGGTCATGATGTTTACATTAATACTACCAATATTTAAATTTTCTTTTGCCCAATTTTTAATTTCTTTGAAATTTAAATCTTTCAATTCGTTTTTGATGCTTATACTATCTGGTAACATACTTAAATATTCCTTAATCTCGTTGCCTTTTTCGATAGTTGCATTTTTAATTTCTTCGAATTTTTTTTGTACTTGGGTATTTACCAAATTCAAATAAGAAGTAATTCTTTTTGCTCTAAAATCCTCAATTTTATCCGTAATGGCATTGTATGGGATCTCAAATTTTTCACAATATACTTTTCTCATCTTTTCAATAAGAATATCATCCGCTATCGAAATAACGGAGTCCATTCCGTATTGAGCCACCTTTAAAGGCGTGTCAATTGTGAATCCTAATCCCATTACGGGAATGTGAAATGAATGTTTTTTTGACATTATATTATTATTTAATTATTGTAACTTTATGAAAATCAGAAGTATATGCTGTAAACATATATTCTTGAAAATATTTTTGATTTTAACGTACAAATATAAAGCATATTTGAATAGTAAAAACTGATATTTATCATATTATGTATGTTAATAAGGAATTGATAATACAATTATTTCGTTAATTAAAGCCATAAAAAAACCTATCTGTTAGGATAGGTTTTGTTTCTTAAAAAAGTTAATGCTCAATATTAGATTGCTCTTACATTTACTGCGTTTAGTCCTTTTTTACCTTCTTTTAATTCAAATTCAACTGCGTCTCCTTCTTTAATTTCATCAATTAAACCAGAAATGTGAACGAAATGTTCTTTGTTTGAATCGTCTTCAGTTATGAATCCAAAACCTTTGGAATCATTGAAGAATTTTACTGTACCTTGTAACATTGTTTATAATAAATTTAGGGTACAAAGATAGTATTATTTTTTTATTATATGAAAAAAAATAAATTAGAATATAAAATTTTATTTAACACAACTTAAAGCAGGGTAATTAGGTACCAAATACTAAACCCAATTAGGAATAAAATACCTAAATAACTTAGAGTTTTCAAGGGTTTAGATGGGTGGTATTTTTTTGGAGTATGTTTGCCACTTATCAAAATAAAATTAGAAATTGCGTAGAAAGGTGCCGTTAAAAAAGATAAAATAGTGGCAATTTTGACAAAAGTAATCATACTAGTATTGAAAAACGTTAAAATAAGTATCGTGCCAAGTGATAATATACTTAACCATATAACATAATATGACTTACTTTTTTTATTGAGTAATAATTTAGTACTTTTTGCCATTGCTCTTGGTGATGCATCCAATGTTGTGAGTGTAGTACTAAACATAGTTGTAAAAGCGGCGATTGCAATAAAAATTCCAGCACCTTTACCTAAGTTACTTGTATATAAATTTATTAATTGTTTGGCAAATGTATTGGCATTGTTACTTATTTCTTCTCCCGACTTAAACATTACAAAAGTGCCTAAAGCCATAAAGCAAATTCCAAGAATTAAAGTAGTTACAAATCCAATATTGAAATCAAATAAAGATCGTTTGACATTTAATTTTTGATTGAGACCTTTTTCAATAGTCCAAAGTGAATGCCAGGTTGAAATGTCAAGTGGAGCGGGCATCCATCCTAAAAAAGCGATTAAAAAGCCTACTTCTATACTTCCTTTTGGAAGTATTGGACGGATACTGAAATTGGTAGTGGTGTTATTAAAAGCAAGAATAACTGCCAATATTGAGCTGAAAGCCAGAATAATAATAATAAGCTTCATTAGCTTATCTAGCACTTTATATTTGCCTTTAAGTAAAAAAATAAAACTAATTGCCGTAATTAAAATACTCCATGTTGTTAAATTTTGAGTAATTCCAAAAAGATTGCTCGCTAATCCTGCAGTAACAATGGTAACCGCCGCCTGAATGGTGAACATGGTCAAGAAAGTAAGAACAAAGTAAATAATCAAAACTGTTTTACCAAGTTTTTTGTATCCATCAATAAGGCTTTCTCCAGTAGCAGCCGCATATCTTGGTCCGTATTGAAAAAAAGGATATTTGAATAAATTTACAAGTATAAGAGCCCATAAGAGTCCGAAACCAAAATCTGCTCCAGCTCTTGTTGATTGTACCAAATGCGAGACTCCAATAGCAGCCCCGGCAAACAGTAAACCTGGTCCTAATGATTTAAATAAACTTAATTTATTGGTGTTCATTTTTATGAAAATAATTTTAAAACATTAGGTCAAACTCAGGTTTAAAGTTAAAATTATTT
>CAYPHN010000342.1:0-3711 GCA_964410265.1 uncultured Flavobacteriaceae bacterium
AACAAAAAATGAGGAAAATGATGAAAATAATGTACAAAATGATTAATTTTGCACAACTTTTTTACATTAAACGTTAATATATAAGAATTTACAAAATGAAAAAAACAACCTTATTGTTGCTAACTTTCTTTATCAGTTTAACAACATTCGCACAAAAAAATGAATTAAAAGCTGCTGATAAAGCAGTTAAAAAATTGGATTATACATCTGCTAAATCATCAATTTCTCAAGCAGAAGGATTAATTGCAAATGCAGATGATAAACTGAAAACAAAATTTTACTTTTTAAAAGGTGAAACTTATGCTGGTTTGTCTAAAACTGAACCGACTTCTGATAATTATAATACCGCTTCAGAAGCATTTAATGCCTTATTTGCATTAGAAGAAAAAATGGGTTCAAAAAAGTACACACCTTTAGCAGAACCTTCTTTAAATACTATGATTGCTGATTTATCGGCAAAAGGAATCAAATCTTATCAAGATAAAAATTACGATGCAGCTAAATCTGAACTGTATCAGGTGTACAATTTGAGTAAAAATGATACGGCTTTTTTAGAGTATGCTGCAAATTCTGCATATTTGGCAAAAGATTATGATATGGCTTTGATTTATTTTGAAGAATTAAGAGATATAGGTTATACAGGAATTTTAACGGAATACACTGCAAAAAATGTTGAAACGGGAGAAAGAGAAGACTTAGGTTCTAAAATGCAATTGGATTTGATGATAAAATCAAAACAATATGTGGATCCAAAAGTTACAACTACCGAATCCAAACAACCCTCTATAATTAAAAATATTGCTTTTGTTTATATAGAAAAAGGGGATAATGAAAAAGCTATTGACGCTGTAAAAAGCGCACGCGATGTAGCGCCAGATGATGTGAACTTAATACTAACAGAAGCCAATTTGCAGATTAAATTAGGCAATAAGGATGAGTTTGCTAGCCTGATGAATGAAGCTATCAAATTAGATCCGCAGAATGCTACTCTTTATTTTAACGTTGGTGTAATTAGCGGTGAACAAGGTGATTTAGAAAAAGCAAAAGAATACTATAACAAAGCAATTGAATTGAAACCCGATTATATAGATGCCTATATAAATTTAGGTTCTGCTATGCTGACAAAAGATCAGGATTTGGTTGAAGAAATGAATCAAAATTTAAGCAATTTTGATAAATATGATGCCATAAAAGCTAGACAAGTTACTTTATATAAAGAGGTTATTCCGGTATATGAAAAAGCTTATGAATTAAACCCAGACGATATTGATACAGTTAGAACTTTAATGAGTTTGTATGAAAATGCGGAGATAGAAGATAAATTTGAAGAGATGAAGAAAAAATATGACTCTTTAAAATAATTCATATTTTTAATATTATTAAAAGGTTGTCGGTTTTGACAACCTTTTTTTTGTTTTGGATCAATCATTATTTTTTAGATAATGAATATCAAGTTTAAAAAATATAGTTGATTATTGTCAAAAAACCTGCTTCATTACCCTTAACTGATGTGTATGACGTTTGATGTCAACATTATAAATACCACTTTGATCAAGTCGGTCTACCCTAATTTTCCCATCACAATGGATGATATAGTTATTGGCTAATATGATACCTACATGAACTATTTCGCCATCTTCATTATCAAAAAAAGCCAAATCTCCAGGCTCACTTTCTTCTATAAAACTCAAAACCTCACCTTGACTTGCTTGTTGGTGTGCGTCTCGAAATAATGCACGACCATTAATTTTATACACCATTTGTGTAAAACCAGAACAATCTATTCCGAAAGGTGTTTTACCACCCCATAAAAAGGGTGTGTGAAGGTAAATATAAGAGGTAATTACGATGTCATTTTTTGAAAGTTCTTGAGATTTGGTTTTACCATCAAAATCGTAATTTGACTCTAAAATTTTAAATTGGTTATCTTTAAAAAAAGGCAATGTTGCCCCTAAAGTGATGGTTTGTAGACTGTTGCTCTTGTCAGAAACAAAAGTTACCAGTTCATTTGAGATGTTATCGTTATTGTTTAGAATTTCTTCATAGATATTTTCATTTATCTCAATTATTTGATTTTTTAGCACCCAACCTTCATATAAATCAAAATCCAAAACTATTTTAAACCACTTACTTTCAGAATCTATGATGTGAAAAGTCTCACCAAATAAAAGTTCTGAAACCATTTCACTTTTACTATTTGGTTCTTTGCGAAGCGCTACACTGTTTAAATTACAAATTCCGAAACTCATATTATAAATTAAGTAAAAGTTTAATAGCGCTTTATAAAAAATTATTTATACCGATGCTATGCAGCTACTTTATATTCTCAATAACCATTGCACTTGCACCACCACCACCATTACAAATTCCTGCAGCACCTATTTTTGCATTGTTTTGTTTTAACACATGTATTAAAGTCACAATTATTCTAGCACCTGAACATCCTAAAGGGTGCCCTAAAGAAACGGCTCCTCCATTTACATTAACATTTTCTTTATTTAGGTTCAATAATTTCATATTTGCCAATCCAACTACAGAAAAAGCTTCGTTCAATTCGTAATAATCAACATCTTCCGCTTTTATATTTGCTTTAGATAAGGCTTTGGGCAAAGCTTTTGCTGGCGCTATAGTAAACCACTCTGGTTCTTGTGAGGCATCTGCATACCCACTAATAATTGCCAAAGGTTTTAAATTTAACGCTAAAGCTTTTTCTTTACTCATGATAACTAACGCGGCCGCACCATCATTTAAAGTAGATGCATTGGCGGCCGTAACTGTTCCATTTTTACTAAAGGCCGGACGTAAATCTGGAATTTTATCCATTTTTACATTTTTATACTCTTCATCTTCTGAAAAAATAATTGGATCGCCTTTTCTTTGTGGAATTTCAACAGGTACAATTTCATCTTTAAACTTACCATCTTTCCACGCCTTTTCTGATCTCTTATAAGATGTTATCGCAAAATTATCTTGATCTTCTCTACTAAAACCGTATTTCTCAGCACAAGCATCACCACAAGTACCCATGTGCTTGCCATCATATACGTTTACCAAACCATCTATCAATAAGCCATCTTCAATTTTAATATCACCAAATTTTTGACCTTTTCTCGCTTGCATATAATGGGGTATCATACTCATGTTTTCCATACCACCTGCAACAACAATATCAGCATCTCCACATTGAATTGCCTGAGCAGCAAATGCAATAGATTTCATTCCAGATGCACAAACCTTATTTACAGTTGTACATGGAATAGTATTTGGTAAACCAGCAAATATTGCAGCTTGTTTGGCTGGTGCTTGTCCGTTACCAGCTTGTACAACATGACCCATAAAAACTTCGTCAACCAACTTACCATCCAAATTAATTTTGTCTAAAGCACCTTTTATGGCAATAGCTCCTAATTTTGTTGCAGGTATATTGGATAAACTTCCTAAAAAGCTTCCAATTGGTGTTCTAACAGCCGATACTATAACAACTTCTTTACCCATATTAATTGAATTATATACAAAATTAATATTAAAATCTAATCGTATGCGAAAGTAATTAATTTTGATGAATTTATTAGTTTCAGTGCAAAAGAAAAGCGTTATGTAATTTAATCGAAAAGAATTCCCTGCCTACCGCAGGCAGGCTCGAGGTTCTAACTCGGGGTTTCCGCTAAAATGTCATCCCCGCAGGGGATCTAAATAATAAATTTTGGTTTT
>CAYPHN010000343.1:0-3710 GCA_964410265.1 uncultured Flavobacteriaceae bacterium
ACTTAAGTTGTTTGACCTATGAAGCCCAGCGCTCTTGGCGCAGGGTAGTTCACAGAAATTTTTATTTTATAAATTTGCAATAATATTTCCTAATAAAATTACTTACATTGCGATAAAATACCTTTAATAATAATAAAATATGAGTTTAGATCTACTTTTACCAGTAGAAGATATGGCAGTAGCACATACTGCTTTACTTACTGATTTGTCCTTGGGAAAAAATATTAAAATTCACACAAAAAAAGAGGGGCTTCCAAAATTAAAAAATGTACAAATAGCCATATTAGGTGTTTTAGAAGGCAGAAATGCAGTGGATAATTTAGGAACCGGTAAAAACCTAGATAAAATTAGAAAGTATTTATACCAAATGTTTCCAGGTAACTGGTATATAAATATAGCCGACTTAGGTAATGTGCCACAAGGTAATGAAGTAGAGGATACTTTTTTTTTAGTAAAAGATATCATTGCACAATTAATAAAAAAAAATATCACCCCTATTATTATTGGTGGTAGCCAAGATATTACTTATGCCAATTATAGGGCATATGATAAATTAGATCAAAGTGTAAATTTGGTAGTTGTTGATAATAAATTTGACCTTGGTGAATTAGATCAAACCATAACTTCTCAAAATTTTTTACATAAAATTGTGATGGAAAAACCTTGCAATTTATTTAATTATAGCAATATAGGATTCCAAACATTTTTTAATTCTCAAGAAGAAATCGATTTGATTGATAAAATGTATTTTGATGCTTATAGATTAGGAGAAGTAACACATGACCTAACCATGGTTGAACCCATTTTAAGAGATGCTGATATGGTTAGTATTGATATGGGAGCCGTAAGAGAAAGTGATGCGCCGGCAAACAAAAATGCGGTTCCGAACGGTTTTTATGGGGATCAAATATGTGCTATTGCTAGATATGCAGGCATAAGTAGAAAAGTATCCTCTTTTGGTATTTTTGAATTCAATGCAAAATACGATGAACGTGAACAAACAGCCCATTTAATAGCCCAAATGATTTGGTACTTTTTAGAAGGATTTAATTTAAGAATTGATGAATACCCATTTGAGTCAAAAAATAAATATAAAAAATATATTGTATTGATTGAAAATGAGAGTATTAACTTTTATAAAAGTGACAAAAGCGAAAGGTGGTGGATGGAGATCACATACTTCAATAATAAAACGAAAAATTCCACGTTAATACCATGTACATATCAGGATTATTTGACAGCAAATAACCAGATATATCCCGAAAGATGGTTAAAAACTTTTAGAAAATTAAATTAATATACACTAAAGAAGATTTTTAAACGTTCTTAGGGAACAAAGAGTAAATACTTTGGTGATTTTTAGGTTTAAAATAGTCATTAAAGTATAGTCTAAAAAAATTAATATAACAATTACCGAGTCTTATTTAGAAACATAAAAATTATGAAAAAGTTAACCCTAATTCTACTACTTATCACCGTTGTATTATTATCTAGTTGTAAATCAGGTAATGATCAAGGTCAGTTAGTAGGTGTAAAATCTAACAAAAAATTCTTTCCAGAAAAGCCATTTGGGATGTCATTAATTCCTGGAGGTGCTTTTACTATGGGTAAAGGCGATGAAGATATTGCTGGTTCATTTAGTGCTCCTTCACGAACTGTTACTGTAAGGCCATTTTATATGGATGAAACAGAAATAACAAATAGTGAATACAGAGAGTTTGTTTTTAGAGTGAGAGATTCTATTCTAAGAACAAAACTTGCAATTCTTGCTGAGGAAGCAAATATTGGAGGTGGTGAAACTGTAGAACAAACTAAAGGGGATAACAGCGGAATTGCAAAATACATGTTTAAAGAACAAGATAGTGCAGATAATGCTTACTATAAATATATGATGGATAACTACGGAAGTCTTGGAGATATCAATTCTCCAACGGAAGGTCGTTATTTAAATTGGGATGTTGAATTGGTGTGGAACACCAATGAATTTCCTGATGAGTATTATGCTGAAGCAATGGATAGTATGTACTTACCAATTGATGAGGCTTTAGATAGAAAAAGAAAAGTAGACACAAAAAAATTAAAATATACTTACCAAATATTTGATACTGGATTAGCAGCAAAAAGAAATGGAAATACAAAAGACTTTATGGTTAAAAAGGTTGTTGAAATATATCCAGATACTGCGGTATGGGTAAAAGATTTTAATTACTCTTATAATGATCCAATGCACCAAGATTATTTTTGGCATGATGCCTATAGTGAATATCCTGTAGTTGGAATATCATGGGATCAGGCAAAAGCTTTTTGTGATTTTAGAACAGTAAAACGCAATAATTTTTTAGCGGGTAAAAAGAAGAGTTCGGGTAGAGAACCTAGCTTTAGATTACCAACCGAAGCCGAATGGGAGTATGCAGCTCGTGGAGGTTTGGAATATGCTAAATATCCTTGGGGTGGTCCTTATACCACTACAGATAGAGGTTGTTTTTTAGCAAACTTTAAACCTGAAAGAGGTAATTATGCAGCAGATGGCGCTTTATACACTTTAGAGGCAAAATCATATAATGCAAATGATTACGGACTTTATAATATGTCTGGTAATGTTTCAGAATGGACAAATACTGCATACAACCCATCATCTTATTATTTAGGATCTACAATCAACCCTAATGTTGTTGACAATTCAAACCAACGTAAGGTTATTAGAGGAGGGTCTTGGAAAGATGTTGCTTATTTCTTAGAAGTAGGTACACGTGATTATGAATATGGTGATTCGGCCAGAAGTTATATTGGCTTTAGAACAGTTCAAGATTACATGGGAACAAAAGTGAATAATAAAAATAAAAAATAATAGCTTAATCAATAATAATTTTAAAAACACACAATTATGGCAGGTACACTTAGACAAAAAAAAATGATGAATATGGTTTACGGACTTGGGGCATCAGTAGTATTAGTAGGAGCTCTATTCAAAATTCTTCACTTTAGTATTGGACCTTTAACAGGTGGCGTAATGTTAACTATTGGTCTTCTTACTGAGGCATTAATCTTTGCTTATTCAGCATTTGAACCTGTAGATGAAGATTTAGATTGGACCAAAGTTTACCCTGAATTAGCAGGAGGAATGACAGGTGATAGAGAAGCTCCGCAAGATGCAGAGGGTTTATTATCTCAAAAATTAGATGTTATGCTACAACAAGCAAATTTAGATGCTGATAAAATGGAAAGATTGGCTGATAGTATTCAAAGTTTTGCAGGAGCTGCAGAAAATATTGCTCCAGCTGCAGATTCAATTTCTGCTACCACTAGGTATAGTGAACAATTAACTTTGGCTGCTAGTCAAATGGAATCTTTAAATAGTTTATATAAAGTACAAATGGATAGTGCGCAACGTCAAGCAGATTTGAATGAAGAATCGGTTGAAAATGCACAAGTATTGAAAGAGCAAATGGAATCGTTAGCCGCAAACTTATCTTCATTAAATGGAGTATATGGCGGTATGTTATCTGCAATGTCAAATACTAATTCTTAATTAGTTTTTAATTTAACAAAATCAATTATTAACCCTAAAAAAAACTAATTAATATGGCAGGAGGTAAAATGTCACCAAGACAAAAAATGATAAATTTAATGTACTTGGTATTCATCGCGATGCTTGCAATGAACATGTCAAAGCAAGTGTTATCAGCATTCGGATTTATGAATCAAAAGAA
>CAYPHN010000344.1:0-3709 GCA_964410265.1 uncultured Flavobacteriaceae bacterium
AATAAATATTAGAATTATTCTGATAGCTAAATTGGTGTATTATAAGTTTAATGAAAAGTTCAAAATTGAAAAAAAATAAAAAAATTATATTTATTTTTAATTTAGTATATAAAAATATTCAATTCTATGAATTATTAGATAAATTGAATAGATTAGGAAATAAAGTAATGGTATATGACCTAATCAGCTCTAAGAAATATGATCCTTCAACAGATAAAACAGAATATTTTAATCCATTTTTTGGAGCAAATTATATTCTTCGAATAAGATATTTTCGAGCTTTTTTTAAACCAATAATTAATAGAATGGTAATTAATAGAGAGTTCAATAAATGTGATACAGTAAATTTACATTATTTAGCCCCTCAATATGCAAAGTATGCCAATCTAATTAAAAAGAGAGTTGGTCTTTTTTTAATATCATTTTGGGGAAGTGACGTCTTAAGAGCAGATGATAAAAAGCTTACAAAGTACATACCATTATTTGATAGCTGTGATGCAATATGTGTACCTGACAAAATGCAAGAAGAATTTATTGAAATATATATTGGGTATAATAAAAAATACGGAACTCTTTATAATTATGTTGATAAATTAAAAACTCTTTATTTTGGAATAAGTATTTTCGATTATATCATTAAGGTAAATAATAATTTATTGAACAAGTTTAAAGAATTTTATAATTTACCTCAAAAAGATACCATTTTTATAACTATTGCCCACAATGGTAGTCCCGGACAACAGCATAGTATTATAATTGATAAATTGATAAAAATAGATAAGAAACTCAAGGATAAAATATTTTTACTATTACCTTTTACTTATGGTGGAAGTGATAAATATATAAAAGAGGTTATAAATCATTTAGAAGAATCGGGTATTAAATATCAAATGTTTACAGAATATATGAATATGCAAGAGCTGGCAGTTTTAAGAGTAATCTCAAATATTAATATTAATATTCAGGTTACAGATGGATTTTCAGCAAGTATATCAGAAGCGATATATGCAAAAAATATAGTTATAACCGGTGATTGGTTACCGTATGAAATCTATGAAGATTGGGGTATTCTGATGTATCGTGAAAATATGGATAAGATTGGTAATAGAATAATTGATGTAATAAATCACTATGATGAATACAGGGGAAAGATTAAAGGAAATGATAAAATTATATACAATAAATTAAGTTGGTACGCTGTGTTACCTATGTGGGAAAAAATGTTAGATAATAAAGATGAATTTAAATAAAAAGAAAATATTAATAATTTCTAGTTCCTTTTATCCACAAAACTCTCCGCGTTCTTTTCGAACTACCGAACTGGTTAAAGAGTTTGCGAGACAAGGGTATAAGGTTACGTTGTATATTCCAAAAAACAATAAGGAGCACAGAGCATTTGAAAAAGAATTTGGTATTACAATTAAAGACCTTGGTAAACAAAATTATAAAGAGGTTGATATAAAAAAAGGGAGTAAATATTTTATTTTATTTAAAAGAGCTATTCGCCGCGGTTTACTTCAGTTATTTCAATATCCAAATATTGAATGGATGTTTAAAATCAAGAAAGCCTTAAAAAACGAAAAAGGCTATGACTTGATGATCTCTATAGCTGCTCCTCACCCTGTACATTGGGGAACCGTCTGGGCTAGAACAAAACAGAATAAAATTGCCAAAATCTGGGTGGCTGATTGTGGAGATCCATTTATGGGTGGCACTACAGATACGTTTAAACAGTTTTTTTATTTTAAATATATGGAGAAATATTGGAATAAAAAATGCGATTATATAAGTGTACCTTTTGATGGTGCAAAAGATGCATATTATAAAGAGTTTAGGCATAAGATCAAGGTAATACCCCAAGGGTTTAATTTTGATGAAGTAAAACTTAACAATAATGTTTATAAGCCGAATAAGACACCAACTTTTGCTTACGCAGGTGGGTTTATTCCTGGAGCAAGAGACCCAAAAAAGTTTATAAAATACTTATTGAGTCTAAATATAGATTTTAAATTTATTGTTTATACACGTACCTTAAATATGATTCAGCCTTATTTAGATTTGGCTGAAGGTAAAATTGAAATAAGGGATTACATACCAAGAACACAATAGATTCAGGAACTTAGTAAACTGGACTTTATTGTTAATTTTAAAAATGGAGTATCAACACAGCTGCCGAGTAAGTTAATTGATTACTACTTAACCAAACGTCCTGTTTTATCTTTAGATTCTTATGGTTTTGAGAAAGAGACTGTTAATCAGTTTTTAAAAGGAAATTATTCACATCAATTTGTATATAACAATCCGGAACAGTATAAAATTGAAAATGTTTGTCAACAGTTTTTAGAATTGAATAAATAGAAGATGATTAGTGATAATTTAGTTCGGTGGCTTATTTTTTTGGTAAATCCTTTTGCTGCCATGTTGATTTCTTTTAAAGAATATACTGCACCCTATGCTAAAAATATTTTTTGGGCTTTTTGCGTGTTTTATGGCCTTACTTTTGCTATTGGACATGAATCATCAGGCAGTGATATCAATCGATATTTAGAAGAATTACAATATCTACATAACCGGTATGAATATACAACCAATGATATTATCAATTATTTTAAACAATCGGGTGAGGTTGATATTTTAAGAACTTTTCTTTCTTATGTAATATCCAGATTTTCTGATAGTCAGGCAATTTTAACTACCGTTTATGCCCTTATCTTTGGCTTCTTCTTTTCCCGAAATATTTGGTATGTGATGAATCTATTAGAAGGAAAAATAAGCGGAGTCACAAAAATGTTAATTCTTGGTTTGATATTGGTAATACCCATTTGGTTTATCAATGGGTTTAGAATGTGGACAGCCTTTCATGTCTTTATGTATGGTTTATTGCCTTATATTTTTGAAAATAAAAAAAGTAAATTACTATTTGTATACCTATCATTTTTGGTTCACTTTTCATTTATCTTGCCCATATTGGTTTTAATGATGTATATAATTATTGTTAATAGAGTACAATTATTTTTTATAGGCTTTGTTTTATCGATGTTTGTTTCTGAGTTTAACATAAGTTTATTTAACCAGTATATCGAAAACTATGCACCACAAAGTATTGCTGAAAGAAGTGAAAGCTATAGAAACGAAGATGTAATTGAAAATAGAAAAGAAAAGAGTACAGCAAATAAAACGATATGGTATGTGCGATGGAATGGTAAATTATTAAAATGGTCTTTTTATATCCTTTTAATTTATCTTTACATTTTTACAAATATTAAAATGCTTCCGGAATGGAAAAGAATATTTTCGATTACACTTGTTTTTTTTACAGTTGGTAACATACTGTCATTAATTCCTTCTGGTGGAAGATATCTTTCATTTTCCTCATTTTTAACTTTTACTATGCTCATTCTGTATTTAAACCAATTTAAAGAGGATATGCGCTTCCGAAGATTAATAAAAATATTAAGTCCGGCATTTATACTTTTTATTATTGTTTCTGTTAGGATAGGTTTGTATTCAACAAGTATTACTACAATAATTGGTAATCCGTTTATTGCGTTTTTTAATGCAGGAGAAACAGTTTCTATTAATAATTTGATTAAATGAGTTTAGCAAACACAATAAAACAAAACCTAGTAAACATTCCTGGATGGCATACCAATCAAAAAATTGTTGTATTTGAATCGGATGATTGGGGGAGTATAAGAATGCCTTCAAA
>CAYPHN010000345.1:0-220 GCA_964410265.1 uncultured Flavobacteriaceae bacterium
AGAATTCTAGGTTTTAGAGAGTCAATTTTAATAACTTAACTGTAGCAAAATCATGAAAATTTCAAAAACTATCGGAATTGATATCAGTAAATAAGATTTTAATATTTGTATTAATAGAAGTAAAAAGTATGAACAATTTGAGAATATTAAATCTTTTTAAAAAAATGAAAGACTACTTACATTTTATATTTATAGGATTGCTAATATTTCCGGTGTTTGC
>CAYPHN010000345.1:230-3690 GCA_964410265.1 uncultured Flavobacteriaceae bacterium
AAAGATTTTCAACTACATATTAAAAAAACCAATTTACCCATAACTATAGACGGTATAATTGATGAGGATGCTTGGAACCAAACAGATGTTGCCGATAATTTTTTTATGGTTTTACCTGAAGATACAGGTAAAGCAAATGAACTTTCAGAAATTAGAATGGCCTATGATGATAAAAACATCTATCTGGCAGCTACTTTTTATAATAGTAGTCCGGACTCTTATTATGTTGAATCCTTAAGAAGAGATTTTAGTTTTGGTAAAAATGATAATTTTTTAATTTTTATCGATCCATTTAATAATCAAACTACAGGGTTTTCATTCGGAACAAATGCAGCGGGTGCGCAATGGGATGGGACCATGTTTGCTGGAGGAAAAGTTGATTTAAATTGGGATAGTAAATGGATATCAGAAGTAAAGCGCTACAAAGATAAATGGGTTTTTGAAATGGCCGTACCTTTTAAATCTATACGATATAAAAAAGGGGTTAAAGAATGGGGCATAAATTTTAGCAGATTAGACTTAAAGTCAAGTGAAAAGTCAAGTTGGACACCAATACCAAGGCAATTTCCAACGGCGTCGTTAGCCTATACCGGAGTGCTTGTTTGGGATGAGGCTCCTCCTGTTCAGGGCGTAAACTTTGCATTAATCCCGTATGTGTTAGGTGGATTAAACAACGATATAAATAGTGATGGAAGTACTAAAATTGAAAAAAAAATTGGTGGTGATATAAAGTTTGGATTGACATCATCGCTAAATCTTGATTTAACGATTAATCCAGATTTTTCTCAGGTAGAAGTTGATGTACAGGTAACTAATTTAGATAGGTTCGAGTTATTCTTCCCTGAAAAAAGGCAATTCTTTCTTGAAAATGCTGATCTATTTGCCAACTTTGGTTATACAACTATTCGTCCTTTTTTTTCAAGAAGAATTGGTCTTGGGGTTCCGATTCAAGCCGGACTTAGAGTTAGTGGGAATTTAAATGAAAATTGGCGACTTGGAGTTATGGATATGCAAACCGAAAGTGTAGATAATACAGGTCTGCCAAATCAAAATTTTGGCGTATTTACCTTACAAAGAAAGGTGTTTAGCAGGTCGAGTATTGGTTTGATGTTTGTAAACAAACAATCATTTAATTACCCTGAGGATACAGATGAATTCCGTGAAATTTATCCGGAATTTAATAGAAATTTTGGATTGGAATACAATTTAGCATCCTCAGATAATTTATGGACTGGCAAGGCTTTTTTATTTAAATCATTTTCTCCTGACGAAATTGGTAATGGAATCACGCAAGCCGTTAATTTAGAGTATAAAACACAAAAGTGGAGCTGGGGAGTACGGGAAGAATCGGTTAGTGAAAACTACAATGCTGAAGTTGGTTTTGTTCCAAGAAACGATTATATAAAAATGAGTTCTTTTTTAGGTTATTTATTTTATCCAAACCCTAAAAAAAGTAAAGTATTGAGTCATGGTCCTAAATTTACTACTATTTATTATTTTGATAGTAATATGAAAAAAACAGATAACCTTAACTTACTTCAATATTTTGTTAATTTTCGTAACAGAAGCTCTTTCAGAACAACTTTGATTAATGAATATGTTGAACTTCGGAAACCATTTGACCCAACTGGATCTGCGAAACCACAACTTCCTGCTGGTTCAAAACACAAATGGAATGCGTTGAGAATGAACTATATATCTAAACCTCAAAGTATGTTTACCTATACTATTGGAAGCCGTGTAGGTGGTTATTATGAAGATGGCTCGTGGTTGAGTATTAACAATACCTTAGGGTATCGATTTCAACCATTTGTAAGTCTAAGTACTGATATTAGTTATAATAATATTAGCTTACCCTCACCATGGAATACAACAGAATTCTGGTTAATTGGTGCCAAGGCTGATATTACTTTTACAAATAAATTATTTTTTGCAACATTATTTCAATATAATGAGCAAACAAAAAACTTTAATTTAAATTCACGATTTCAGTGGCGCTATTTACCAGCTTCAGATCTTTTTATTGTATACACCAGCAATTATTTATTGCCTCCATATTCAGGCAGAATATGGTCACTAACTTTAAAATTAACTTATTGGTTTAACAATTAAAGTAAAATTTTCAACTTCAAATCAACTATGTTTATATTATTAATTTATAAGAGTTTTTATCAGATATCGTATTATTTATCCATTGCAATGGAAACAGTTATTTTTTACAAAATAAAATGGTAAAAAATATAGACATACGGCTAAGTTCTAAATAAGTCAGCGAATTATTTTATATTTGTATTATGAGAACAAGTCAAGATATAAAAGAGTTATTCAATGCACTTCCAATAGGAGTTCAAAATGAGTTGCTAGGGGATTTACTTATAGAGCAAGAACTTAAAGGTAAGGTTTTAGAAGAAGCAACCCAAATTGTTGTTAAGAAACGCACTAAAAAGCCTTGTCCTCATTGCAGTAGCACAAAGGTTTATAAGCGTGGTAAACAAAGAGGTGTTCAGATGTATAAGTGTAATGATTGCAATAAATGGTATAGCGAAACCACAGGAACACCATTATATGACATAAAGATAAAACACAAATGGCAGGCATATTTAAACTGTATGGAACAAGGAATGCCTATAAAGAAGATAGCCAAGGAATTGAATATAAGTATCCAAACCAGTTTTGATTGGCGACATAAGATATTGAGTTCTTTATCACAATTTACACCAACAGAACTTTCGGGTCAAGTAGAATGTGATGAATTAGAATTAGCTTTGAGTAACAAAGGGAGTAAATCCTTAGAGAGAAAACCAAGAAAAAGAGGAACAGATTTTAAACGTAATCAAGGTAAAGATGTCGTTACAACAGTTCAAGTAGTAACCGCAATACAAAGGAATGGAGAAAAATACCTCAAGGCTGTTCAAACCAAACGGCTTAGTAAAAAGGATATAGAAAAGGTGTTTGAAGGAAAGTTAGCAGACAAAACAACATTAATAACCGACAAACATCCTTCTTATAAAGCTTTTGCTAAAGACAATCCAAATATTAAACATAAATCGTTGCTAGCAAAAGACCATGTGGATAAAAAAGACAAAACAGTACACTTGCAGAGCGTTAATAATACACACCAACAAATCAGAGGGTTTTTAAAACCTTTTAACGGAGTGAGTTCTAAATATTTGCAAAACTATTTAAACTGGTATGCTTATGTTGATAAAATAAGAAATAGCAAAACTACGATTAGACAATGGTTTATTGCAATGCTTTTAACAGATCAAGCATATAGCATTTTTGAATTATTTAAGTAAAACGCTGTGATAATTAGAACTTAGCCAGACGTACTAATATCAAATTCTATTAAAAACACATTTAAAAATGGTTGTATCATATATCATCTAATATTAATAATTTTAGTTAGCCATCCCCCGTTTTTTTTTAGTTGAACGATAAATTAAGTTGTCTACTTAGG
>CAYPHN010000346.1:0-2591 GCA_964410265.1 uncultured Flavobacteriaceae bacterium
GAACAGCTATTGTATTATGGGGCTAGAGCAGCTTAAAAACTTAACGAACTATTGAAAAACAAACAATTTTATTTCAGAAGATCAAGTTTAGAAACAAAAAAAAAGAGCATTTGATTTCGAATGCTCTTTTATAAGAAAATAATTATTCCTAATTATTCTCCATGTAACCAAACTTTTTTTGATAATAACTGTTCTTCAGTTTCTTCGTGATTTTCATCTAGAATACAACAGTCAACTGGGCATACCGATGCGCATTGTGGTTCATCGTGAAACCCTTTACATTCGGTACATTTATCAGTAACGATAAAATAAAACTCATCACTTACTGCTTCATTTTCTGCATCAGCATCTGCTTCTTCTCCATTTGGTAAAGTAATATCACCGCTTAGAGAGGTTTCATCTGAATAAGACCATTCACTATCTGGTTCATAAATTGCATTATTTGGGCATTCTGCTACGCAAGCATCACAGTTAATGCATTCATCTGTTATTATAATAGCCATGTTGTTTTTATTTAAAAATTGAAAGACAAAGTTAAAGAAATAAAATGCAATAGAAATGTCTAAAAATAAAATTTAGAATAATTCCAAATAATTCAGTAACTTTTGATCAAAAATAATAATTATTGCGTATTAATATGATAAAAGTCATGTTTTGACTTGCGGAACAATTTTATTTTTGGTTCTTAATTTTTCTAAGTTTTAGAAAAGTTATAAATTTAACAAATAATAAAATGTTTTAAAATGATAATAGATAAAACAAAACCGACTAAAAAAGGCGTAGAGCAGGTGAATGCTGTGGTGATAAGATTTGTTGGAGATTCAGGAGATGGGATGCAACTAACAGGAACTCAATTTACCGATACTTCTGCCATGTTCGGTAATGATATTGCAACTTTTCCAAATTATCCGGCTGAAATTAGAGCTCCGCAAGGTAGTCTTTATGGTGTTTCTGGATTTCAGGTGCATATAGGAAGTGTTGAGATTAGTACCCCAGGAGATGATTTGGACTTGTTGGTAGCGATGAATCCTGCAGGATTAAAAACAAATTTATCCGCTTTAAAAGCTGGTCATACACTTATTGTAGATACAGATGCTTTTACCAAGAAAAACTTACAAAAAGCAGAGTATGAAAGCAATCCATTAGAAGATGGAAGCATGGATAATTATAGAGTTATCGAAGTTTCTATGACTTCTTTGACCAAAGAGACTCTTAAAGGGCTTTCTCTTGACAATAAAAGCATTACCCGAAGTAAAAATATGTTTGCTCTTGGAATGGTTTATTGGATGTATGATAGAGAAATGAGTCATACCCTAGATTTTTTTAATAAGAAATTTAAATACAAACCAACTATTGCAGAAGCAAATGCCAAAGTTTTAAAAGCAGGTTTTTATTTTGCTGAAACTTTAGAATTGATTCCAAACTCCTATACTATTGCACCATCAAAAATGGCTGCTGGAACTTACCGAATTGTGAATGGAAATACTGCAACGGCTTGGGGTCTTTTAGCAGCTGCTGAAAAATCTGGCTTGGAATTGTTTTTAGGGTCGTACCCCATCACACCGGCAACAGATATTTTACACGAATTGGTTAAACACAAACATTTTGGTGTAAAAGCCTTTCAAGCTGAAGATGAAATTGCAGGAGTGACTTCTGCAATAGGTGCGGCTTTCGCCGGAGATTTAGCTATTACGACAACTTCAGGTCCTGGTTTGGCCTTAAAAGGAGAGGCAATAGGTTTGGCTTTAATGACTGAGTTGCCATTGGTTATTGTAAATGTACAACGTGGAGGTCCATCAACCGGATTGCCAACAAAAACAGAACAATCTGATTTGTTACAAGCCATGTATGGTAGAAATGGAGAAAGCCCTGTAATTATTATTGCAGCAAGTACTCCTGCCGATTGTTTTGACTTTGCCTATGAAGCAGCAAGACTAGCATTAGAGCACATGACTCCGGTAATATTATTAACAGATGGATATATTGCTAATGGTTCTGAGCCTTGGAGAATAAAATCCATAAAGGACATGCCAAATATAAAAAATCATTTAATCGATGCTGCATCAGAATCGTGGCATCCTTATGATAGAGATAATGATACCTTAGCCAGAAACTGGGCAATTCCGGGAACACCGGGATTAGAACATCGTGTAGGTGGATTAGAAAAAGACAAAATCACCGGTAATATTTCTTATGGTCCAGAAAATCACCAAATGATGACTGATATAAGAGCCGAAAAAGTTAGGCGTGTTGCAAATAATATACCAGATTTGAAAGCGGAATATGACCAAGATGGAGATCTCTTGATTGTGGGTTGGGGAGGTACTTATGGAAGTTTACATTCTGCAGCACGAGATCTACATAATCAAGGGTATAAGGTTGGTCATGTGCATTTTAATTATATCAATCCGATGCCTAAAAATACAGAAGAGGTATTTTCTAAATTCAAAAAAATTGTTGTTTGTGAATTGAATAAAGGGCAATTGTCTTTTGTTTTAAAAGGAAAATATACACAATTTAAATTTTCAGAATATAATAAAGTAATGGGTTTACCATTTTCGGTAACAGATTTAGTGGCTAAATTCAAAAAT
>CAYPHN010000346.1:2634-3660 GCA_964410265.1 uncultured Flavobacteriaceae bacterium
AAAAAAATATACATTTAAAGATTTTTCTAGCGACCAAGAAGTAAGATGGTGTCCCGGTTGTGATGATTATGTTATTTTAAGAGCCATGCAAAAGGCACTTCCTGAGATGGGAGTAAAAAAAGAAGATGTCGTTTTTATTTCCGGAATTGGTTGTTCTTCGCGTTTCCCATATTATATTGATTCGTATGGAATGCATAGTATTCACGGTAGGGCAGCAGCTATTTCAAGTGGTGTTAAATTGGCTAACCCTAACTTAAGCGTTTGGATGATAACCGGTGATGGAGATAGTCTGGCTATTGGAGGAAATCATTTTATTCATGTGTTACGAAGAAATTTAGACATAAATATCGTTCTTTTTAATAATGAAATTTACGGTTTAACCAAGGGTCAGTTTTCACCAACCTCGCTGATAGGTCAAAAAACAAAATCTTCTCCTTATGGTAATACACAACCACCTTTTCAGCCTGGTGAATTGGCATTGGGTGCACGTGCAAGGTTTTTTGCAAGACTGGGAGGTAATAGTCCAAAAGAAATGACAAAATTGTTTATTGAAGCCGAAAAATTTAAAGGAACTTCCTTGATAGAAATATTACAAAATTGTCCAATTTTTAATGATGGCTGTTTTAAAGAAGTCACTGATAAAGCTGTAAGAGAAGATAAACAAATGTATGTAGAACATGGTAAACCAATGATTTTTGGTAAAGAACGCGATAAAGGAGTTATTTTGAATGGATTAAAATTAGAAGTAGTTACTATTGACGGAGATAAAATAACGGAACAAGACCTTTTGGTTCACGATGCAAAATGTGAAGACAATACCCTGCACCAAATGTTGGTTAAACTAAGATATCCATTGGTTACTGGAATTATTAGAAGTTATGAAGATGATACCTTTGAAGATAGAGAGCAAATGTTAACAGATGAAGTTCAAAAAAATTCTAAATTCACTAAAGTTGACGACTTATTTTTTTCAGGAGAAACCTATGAGGTAACATAATGAAGATAATTTTTTAAAGGGTGACAATA
>CAYPHN010000347.1:0-3656 GCA_964410265.1 uncultured Flavobacteriaceae bacterium
ATCTCTTGCTGGAGTTGCTTTTATTTTTTTATTAGAAAGAATGGCTTTAAGTAAAGAGAATTGAATGAATGCAACTCGAAACTTATCGGATAAAATATTTCTTTTTATAAAAGGACTTGCCATGGGTGCCGCAAATAAAGTACCAGGTGTTTCAGGAGGCACTGTGGCTTTTGTAGCTGGATTTTATGAAGAGTTGATTTATTCTTTAAGAAAGATCAATAGAAAAGCTTTTATGTTATTGATTAATAGACGATATAAAGGTTTTTACCAATATGTTAATGGTCGTTTTTTGTTGTTGATTTTTGCTGGAAGTACTTTTAGTTATTTTAGCGTTTCGAGGGTTCTTGATTTCTTTTTACATCGTTATGAATTATTTGTTTGGAGTACATTTTTTGGAATGATTTTGGGCTCTATATATTATATAGCTAAGAATTTTAAAAATTGGTCAAAAAAAAATATTTTTACAATTGTCATTGGAATTGTTATAGGAGTAGCCATTAGTTTAATGAGTCCAGCCAAAGAGAATGACAATCTTTGGTTTGTGTTTTTTTGTGGTATTATTGGTGTTTCGGGCATGACTGTACCTGGACTTTCTGGGTCTTTTATTCTAATTTTATTGGGTAATTATGTTTTGTTATTGGTTGATTCTGTCAATGAATTATCTAAAACAATTGTAGATATATTCTCATGGAATTTTGAATTTATACACGATCAAGTTCGATTACGATATTTAGAAATTATTGGAAGTTTTACCTTAGGATCCATTTTTGGTTTGGTGGTATCTTCTCATATTTTAGGGTTTTTATTGAAAAAGTGGCATCAAATCGTAACGGCTACAATAATTGGTTTTATAGCAGGTTCTTTAGGGATTGTATGGCCTTGGAAAAAAGATGTTTATAAGGTAGAAAATGGAAACCTATTGTTAGATAGTCAAGGAGATAAAATTATTGAAAATTATCAAAGATACCTTCCTGATTTATCGGATACCAGTAATTGGTATGCCATAGGATTTATATTGTTAGGAATATTGATTTTATTGGTCTTAGAACGATATGGTAATAGTATGAAAAAGTTTAAGGTTTAAATAAATTGCCTGAAAAAATAATTACCTTTTCTACGAATTCAAAGGGTAAACTTATAATTAACAAGACTTCCAAATGAAGTTTACATCGATTGGTAACTAACTTTTTCAGGCAACTAATTTGTAATATATTCAAGATGATTTAGAGCAATGCACCTAAATACCTTTCTGAATCTAATGCTGCCATACAGCCCGTTCCTGCCGCTGTTACAGCTTGTCTATATTCTTTATCTTGCACATCTCCAGCAGCAAAAACTCCTGGTAAATTGGTTTTAGTTGATTTACCTTTTGTTATTAAATATCCAACGTCATCCATGTCTAAAACACCTTTAAAAATTTCGGTATTTGGTGTGTGTCCAATTGCGATAAAAACGCCTGTAACTTTTAATTCTTGTTTTTCATTGTTTATGTTGTTAACAATGCGAACACCTTCCACTACAGTGTCACCCAATACCTTATCAAGCTCTGTATTGAAAATCACTTCAATATTTTTAGTTTTTTCTACACGATGTTGCATGGCTTTTGACGCACGCATATAATCTTTACGAACCAAAATAGTTACTTTGCTGCAAATATTAGCAAGGTATGTAGCCTCTTCAGCAGCTGTATCACCAGCACCAATTACTACAACATCCTGACCTTTATAAAAGAAACCGTCACATGTTGCGCAAGCTGAAACACCACCACCTATCAATCTTTGCTCACTTTCTATCCCTAAATACTTGGCTGTTGCACCGGTAGAAACGATAACGGTTTCTGCCTCAATAACTTTAGAGGCATCGACAGTAACTTTGTGTATGCCACCTACTTTATTGCTAAAATCAACTTGAGTTATCATACCAAAACGGACATCGGTACCAAAACGTTCTGCTTGATTTTTAAAATCTTCCATCATAGCTGTTCCGTCAGTGCCTTTAGGATACCCAGGGTAATTATCAACCTCTGTAGTAGTTGTCAATTGACCTCCCATTTGCATTCCAGTATACATTACAGGACTTAAATCTGCTCTTGCAGCATAAATAGCAGCTGCATATCCAGCTGGACCTGAGCCAATTATTAGGCATTTTATTCTTTCAATTGTATCACTCATTGTATTGTTTATTTAAATATGGAGCAAAAATATGGAAATATTAAGTTTAATTTTAATAATCCTTATTATTTTTATTAATTGGCATATAATTAAAATTAATAGTTATAATTAGGAGGTGATTTTTTGTTTTGTAAATTTGAGTCCAAAGTAAAATTTGATTCTTATGGATATTAACTTAATAAGTACTGAAGATGAATTTAATGCTGTTTTAAAAAATAATAATGGGTGTATTATTTTATTTCTCAACGGTTAGTTGTTCGGTAGCTGAAGCTTTAGAGCCAAAAGTGATGGATTTGATGGAAAAAAATTTTCCAAAAATTGAATATTGTCATATAGATATGAATGCATCACCAGAAATATCTGCAAATAATAATGTTTTTGTTAAGCCTACGATATTAGTGTTTTTTGAAGAAAAAGAAACCATAAGAAAAAGCCGTATAGTAAGTATTCCAGATCTTTCAAAGTCGATTTCAAGAGTTTATAATTTAGCCTTTGAATAAATAATATTTTTTCTTGTAATTTTAAGATATAGTTTTATATTTGCACCTCGAAAATTATTTGGGGTATAGCCTCGCAATGAATGCAGGATAAACTCTGCCTGGAACCGGTCTACTAAGATTGATTTCGAATTTAGTTCTTTAAAAAGTGAAAATTTCTTGATGTTCGTATTGAGAATGGGCTCCCGCTAAATGGCGGGATTAGTTCAACTAACAAATTAAAATACGCTTAGTCAGCTGTTTTAATTTAAGTTTCACTAACATTTCGGGGTGTAGCGTAGCCCGGTTATCGCGCCTCGTTTGGGACGAGGAGGTCGCAGGTTCGAATCCTGCCACCCCGACATTATAACTTCTCAAAAAATAGAGAAACATCTGAGACCCTTGCACTGCAAGGGTTTTGTGTTTGTAAACCATCTTATTTTACCTTATTATTGGATCACAAAACGTCACAATTATGTCATTTTTGATGTTTTCCGTCACAATACCGTCAGTTTTTTTTAACCAAAACTTTTTGTGACGGGCGGTTAAAATTACATTGAATAATAGATATGTTTTGATGAATTTTATTAATCATTAAACATTATTATTATGAGAATAAATATTTCTCCTGTTTTCTATTTAGTAAAAAGATTAACAGGTATGGACACCGTATTTTATATTGTAGAATCCGTGTAGGTAATAAAAAGAATGAATTTTCTACTGGATTGTTTGCATCTCCCAATGATTGGAATAAAGAATTTCAAAGATCCTATAAAAATGTAGAGTTAAACAATAACCTTTCTGAAATAGAAGCAAAGATTAAAGAAATATCAGATAAATTGTATTTTGATAATAAATCTATAACTTCTAAGATGGTCGTTGATTTATATAAAGGTAAAAACATTGGAAATTATTCAATTTCAGATTATTTTAATTATTATTTATATCAATAGCCCGTTAAGGTTTGCATTAAACAGTTGATTATCAATAAAATAAGTTAAAAATAAGT
>CAYPHN010000348.1:0-3613 GCA_964410265.1 uncultured Flavobacteriaceae bacterium
AAATTGGTTTATAAAATTTGCCTATTTCCGACCAGACACTATTTAAGAAAATATTGATATAAATCGTTTTAAATATGATGTGTTAATCACAATAAGATATTTTAAAGTTAAATGAAATATCAGAAAGAAAATCATTTTCCTTACTAAAAATTTGATAAATAATGTAAATTTGCATTCAATTTAAAAGAATAAGATGTTTAATAAAAATATAAAATTAGTTATAGCTGTTTTAATATCTGCATGGGCAGTTTTCGAGTTTTCAAAAGGTCATATAATGAATGGTATTTCCATTTTGTTATTGGTTGGTTTATTTGTGTTTTTATATTTCAAGAATGAAATTTTATTATTTTCATTTTTAAAATTACGAAAACAAGATATGGAAGGTACAGCCAGGTTGTTAGATAAAATTAAAAACCCTTCTGGTGCGTTGACTAAAAAACAAGAGGGGTATTATAATTTTTTAAGAGGTATAACTTTATCGCAAACCAATTTAACACAAGCAGGAAGATACTTTAAAAAAGCCTTAGATTTAGGGCTTTCTATGGATCATGATAAAGCCATGGCAAAACTACAATTGGCTGGAATAGCATTGACAAAAAGAAGAAAGAGAGAAGCCACAACTTTAATAGCAGAGGCAAAAAAGTTAGATAAACACGGTATGTTGGCAGATCAAATAAAAATGGTAAAACAACAAATGAAAAAGATATAAAATTCCTTTAATTATTTTTATATCCTGTTGTGCGAATTTTCATAAAAAATTTATATGAAAAAGATACTTTTCTATGCTTTACTTTTGCTCTTTTCAGGAACTATTCTTAGTCAGGCCAATAGAAGGGTTTTAATTGAACAAAAATACTTTCTTGTAAATGGGAAGAATTTGGACAGTGTTGAGTTAAATATTGCAATTCCTAAAAACTACGAGGGACGCCAGGTTATCAACAAGATAACGTATTCGGTTAATCCTAAGTTTATATATATGATTAACGAGGTGTCTTTCGCTCATTTCTCATTTAATGCACGTGATTTAAAAAAAATAGATTCAATTCTGATTCAAATCGACATGACACTTATAGATTATGATCTGAATCAAGCAAAAGAGCAACCACAATTCACGAAACTATCAAAACGAAAAAGGAAAAGATATTTGAAGAATACGGGGTTGTATGAACTACCTAAAATAAATGAATGAAGAGATATTTGAGCAGTATATTGAAAAAGGTGAAATTGGCCTCGCTCATGCCATTCAAAATTTGGTAGAAAATCATCTCACCTATAAAAGCTTTTTCGGTAAAGATTTAGGTGCAAAATATGCCCTCAAAAATGCGAATGGTGACTGTACTGAATATGCAGATTTAATGATCGCCATGTGCCGATTGAATGGTCTTCCAGCAAGAAGGGTTGCAGGCTATACCGTCAAAAGAGAAAGTAATGACTTGTTATCAAGTATTTTTAAGTATAGTAGTCATGCTTGGGTTGAAATATATTTTACAAATTTAGGGTGGGTGCCTTTTGACCCTACCCATAGCGATGGTAGTAGAGTGACAAGCTTTGAAAATTTAGAAACTAAATACGTTTACTATTCCTATGATGAAAAAACAAAACGTAAGGATTCATGGACATGGTGGGGTTTTGCACAGTTTAATGTCAAAAGAAAAACTTTGGTTCGTGATTATGCTAAAAATACAATTGATTTACCATAGCTTCACTTCAAACAGTATAGTGTATAAAACATGATTAAAAAATACTGGAGCACAAGGTGTAGTCTTTGGCATTTTAAACAAAGATAATCAAGTATCTAAATTGAATGAAGGATTGGTAATATTTGCAAAAGCCTTAGATTTAGGGCTTTCTATGGATCATGATAAAGCCATGGCAAAACTACAATTGGCTGGAATAGCATTGACAAAAAGAAGAAAGAGAGAAGCCACAACTTTAATAGCAGAGGCAAAAAAGTTAGATAAACACGGTATGTTGGCAGATCAAATAAAAATGGTAAAACAACAAATGAAAAAGATATAAGGTAATTAGTATTCCTTATATTATTAAATTGATAGTGTCTGGTATTAATTAACAAAAATTTATATCTAAAATATTGATAACTATCTTTTTTGAATTGAACTTCCTTTAAAAAGTAAGCGATCTCAACTAAATGTGATCTGCTAAAGGCTTTAATAAGTTAATAGAGTTCATGCAAACTATACTTTGAAAATATTAATAATTCTGTTTTATACCTTATATAATGTATTCTTTGTATTTAAATTAAACGATTATCTACTTATTCTTAATTTTTCACATTAATATTTTGCCATTTGTCGACCAATATCATTAGTTGGTCGAAAAATTTATTTACTTTCTAATAATAGTAACATATTTATCCATTATTAACCCAAATTAACATTATGAAACAAACAAGTAAATTATTATTTGTTTTTCTTCTGTTTATGGCGTCATGGAATTTGGCTGCTCAGGAGAAAACAATTACAGGTACAATTACTTCTAAATCAGATGGAGGAGTCCTTCCTGGTGTAAGTGTAATTGTTCAGGAAAACACCTCACGAGGTACACAAACAGATTTTGATGGAAACTACACTATTGAAACTTCAGTTGGAGAGACATTAGTATTTTCATTTATCGGAATGAAAACAGCAAAAATTACTGTCGGTAGTGGAAACACAATCAACTTTGCATTGGAAGACGATGCAGCACAATTGGACGAAATTGTTGTAACAGCCTTAGGGATTAGGAAAGAGGTCAAAGCCTTAGGTTATTCCTTAACTTCAGTTAAAGGTGATGAAATTTCTATCATTCCTCAAACTAGTGCGATTAATGCTTTACAAGGTAAGGTAGCCGGTTTAAATATTACACAAAATGCAACTGGTGCTGCAGGCTCTAGTAGAGTTATTATTCGTGGAGCAAGTTCATTAACTGGAAACAATCAACCACTTTATGTTGTAGATGGTATTCCTATTAGTAATGAAAATAATGGTTCAGCCGGATTATGGGGTGGATCAGATGGTGGAGATGGTATCTCCAGTATAAATCCAGACGATATTGAATCTATGACCGTTTTAAAAGGTGGAGCTGCATCTGCGTTATATGGATCAAGAGCATCTAATGGTGTTATCATTGTAACAACAAAATCCGGTAAAGATAGAAAAGGTTTTGGTGTTGAATTAAGTAGTTCATTTACTTTTAATAAGGTAAATACTGATTTACAAGATTATCAAACAAGTTATGGTCAAGGAAGATTTGGTGAGAAGCCAAGTAATCAAGAAGAGGCTCGTGATATTGGATTGAATTCATGGGGTCCTGCATTAGATGGTTCAAGTGTTGTACAATGGGATGGCGTATCGAGACCATACTCTTATGTTGGTAATAATATAGAAAAATTTTATAGAACAGGATCTACCGCTATTAATACCTTGGCAATAACAGATGCTAAAGACAATTTAAATTATAGATTTTCTGCTTCTAATATGGTAAATAAAGATATTGTTCCAAATTCAGGTATAAAAAGAAATTCATTTTCTTTAAATGCCGGATCTGTTTTAAACGAAAAATTAACAACCAATATAAATGTTAAATATATTAGAGAAGAAGTTACTAACAGACC
>CAYPHN010000349.1:0-3612 GCA_964410265.1 uncultured Flavobacteriaceae bacterium
TTATAGGCTTAATTTTTCCTGTTTCAAGGAACTCAATTTGATATTCCCCTTTATCTTCATTTACCTTAATAACCTTTCCTTGTTTCCAAATTAAATGATTAACTATGTCTCCAACGTCAAATTTCTTTTGAATTAATTGGCGAGTTGAGCTTAATTTGAGTTGCTCTTTAGCTTCATCAATAATCTCTTGACTTAATTCGCCTTTACGGACAAAATAGTTTTCGCTTATTTCAAATAAAAATCGAGAAGGATATTTATTTAAACCTGTACTAAAATTGAACCCTTCTGATTCAGTCATATAAAATGCCTTTTCTGCTCTTGTTATAGCAACATAGGTTAAACGTCTTTCTTCTTCAAGTGCTTTTGCTCGTCTTTCTTTAATAGACATTGCACTTGGTAAAACACCTTCTGTAAAACCACAAAGGAAAACGTATGGAAACTCTAAACCTTTAGAGGTATGAATAGTCATTAATTTTACTCTATCATTTCTATCGTCTTCTATATCCATATCTGTATATAGTGCAATTTCTTGCAGATATTCAGTCAGGTTTATTTGTTCTTCATCCTGAGTCTCTAATAAAATTATTGAGTTTTGAAGTTCTTTAATATTGTCTAATCTGTCTGTGTCACCATCTGTTCTATAATATGCAGAAAGACCACTTTCGTCCATTATTTCCTTGACTAAATCTGAAATAATTAAATCATTTTTTGATTTTTTATACTTTTCAATTAGTTCTATAAACTCTATTGCTCCTTTACGGCTTAAATTCTTTTGTGAAATGTTTTCTTTTAATGCTGAGTATAGTGATATATTTTCTTTTTCGGCAATTTTCGCTACATTTTCAATGAATTTTTTACCTAAACCTCTACTTGGGGTATTCACTACTCTTAGAAAGGAAAAATCATCCCCAAATTCAATTAATCTTAGGTAGGAAAGTACATCTTTAATTTCTTTACGTTCAAAAAATCTAATGCCTCCAAAAACAGAATAAGGAATATTCTCTCTAATTAGAGATTGTTCAATACTACGCGAAATGTGATTGGCTCGGTATAAAATGGCAAAGTCAGAATGTTTACACGTTTCGTCTGCTACAAGTTTTTTAATTTCATTTGCAATCCATAAACCTTCTTCATAATCATTCTGCCCGTGAAAATGGACAACTTCAACACCTTCAGCATTTTGAGTAAACATATCTTTATCAACTCTAATCTTGTTATTTTTGATAATGTGATTTCCAAGATTTAATATATTTGGTGTTGAGCGATAGTTTTGATTCATTATGATTGTTTTTGAATCAACAAATAGTTTATCAAAATCAACTAAAAATTCAGGTTTAGCTCCTCGCCACTCATAAATGGTTTGGTCAGGGTCACCAACGACAAAAAAATTTTTATGATATTGAGATAGTAAAGAAACTAATTCAAATTGTTTTTCAGAACTATCTTGCATTTCATCAACTTGAATATAATGTAATCTCTTTTGCCATTTTTCAAGTACATCTTTATTTTTTCTATAAATGTACAATGTGAAATTAATAAGGTCATCAAAATCTAAAGCGAAATTCCTTTGTTGTTTTTCTAAGTATCTTAGAAAAACTTTTTCAATTTCATTATCCGTTTCTTTCTTTTTTGATTCAAGAATATATTGCAAATAGTCTTGTTTGGTTTTCTGAGAACTTATATATCTTAATATTTGCTTAAAAGTGAATACCTTTGATGTTAGTCCAAGTTCATTAAATACTTGTCGAAGAACAGTTTTTTGGTCTTCAACATCCATTATTATAAAATTTTTAGGATATTTTATTTTGTTGATGTCCTCTCTTAAAATTCTAACGCAAAATCCGTGATAGGTAGTTATATAACTCAAATCTGAATTTTCTCCGACTAATCTTTTTACTCTTTTACGCATTTCTTGTGCAGCCTTATTCGTAAAGGTTACGCAGAGAATATTTGAAGAATTAATTCCTAATGCTTCAACTATATAGGCATATCTTGAAGTGAGAGCTTTTGTTTTACCTGAACCTGCACCTGCAATTACTCTAACAAAACCTTCGGTTTCTGTTACAGCTTCCAACTGTTGTTCATTCAAATTTTCTTTCAGCTTCTCAATACTATTCATTTTCTTCTTCTAAATCTAATATATTATCTGTCAATTCAGGTAAAAGGACTTTGGATTGCCCTTCACTTAAAGTTTCAACATCTTTTAATTTTCTTTGAATGGCTCTTGTTCTTTTACCCATTACATCATCTAACTGATTTAATCCTGTTTGGATATTCTTTTGAGCCTTTTGCATCATTCCTCCAAAATTGTCAAATTCCTTTTTAACAGCACCTAAAACTTGCCAAACTTCACCACTTCTCTTTTGAATTGCTAAGGTTTTGAACCCCATTTGTAGACTATTTAGTATTGCCGCTAAAGTCGTTGGACCTGTTACAATGATTTTATAATCTCTTTGTAATACTTCTAATAATGAAGCTTTTCTAACTACTTCTGCATAAATGCCTTCAAAAGGCAAAAACATAATTCCAAAATCTGTAGTGTTTGGTGGGTCTATATATTTTGAACTAATATCTTTTGCCATTTTTTTAATGGTATTATCTAACTCTTTTTGAGCAAACAACACCTTTTCTTGGTCTCCATCATCATACGCATCTTGTAACTTTTCATAAATATCTTTTGGGAATTTTGCGTCAATAGGCAACCAAACGACAGAACCATTATCGTTTCTCCCTGGCAATTTAATTGCAAACTCTACAATTGCGGAACTACCTTCCTTAGTTTTAACATTTGCTTCATATTGGTCTGGTGCAAGAATTTGTTCTAATAACATTTCTAATTGAACTTCTCCAATTCCACCTCTCATTTTAACATTGCTTAAAACTTTTTTCAAGCCACCAACATCTTTTGCTAAAGTTTTCATTTCTCCAAGTCCTTCTTGCACAGCTTTCAATTGTTTGCCTACTGTTTCAAAAGATTGTGATAATCTTTCATTTAACGTTTTTTGAAGTTTTTCATCTACAGTTTTTCTTACTTCATTGAGTTGCTTAGTATTGTCTTCTCTAATTTCCTTGAGTTGGTTTTCAACGGTTTCTTTTACTTCTTTAATTCGTTTTTCAGACTCTTGATTTATTTCAGTTTGTTGCTTGCTAAATGCATCAAACCTGTTTTTTAGTAAGTCATTTAGTCTTTGTGTGTTATTATCAAATCCTTCTTTAAAACTATCTAAAGATTTAGATAATTCCTCTCTTTGGTTTTTAGATGATGTATTTGATTCCACTCGATTTCTTTGAAATTCATCTTTCATTGACTTGTCGGTTTTTCCCAAAGAAGTATCAAATTTTAAAAGCGAATTTTTAGTGTCATTGAAATTTCCTTCAATATCAAAGTCAAGTTTTACTTTCTTGATAAAAGTGAAAATTAGATTTATTGCTAATAGAATTATTAGTATTATAAGTAATATTATTTCTGTTGTCATATTTCGTTTTTCATATTGTCTATAACGAAAATAGTCATTTCAGCTCATTTTTTGATGATATTTTTATTTCAGCTTATAAAAGCCCTTACCCAATCAAAATTAAGTTCAGGGGAAAATGTCTGTTTATAAAAAAAAC
>CAYPHN010000350.1:0-3612 GCA_964410265.1 uncultured Flavobacteriaceae bacterium
GATTTTCGTTTATTTGCCGGAACATTCCTATTCAACAATACGGAAAGTGATTTTTTTAGTTTTGCATTGGATAGACCCAGTGATTATTTGTTCGATTATGGTTTTTTAGGAAGATCTGAAGACTCTGGGTTTTTTAGTCAGCAAATTATAATTTCAGAAGGGGGGTTTAAATCTATTTTTGAAAACAAATATGCCAATCAATGGCTGGTAACATCTAACATTAGTATTGGTATTTGGAGGTGGGTTGAGGCTTATACAGATGCAGGGTTTATTAAAAATAATAGCCAAAATCCTTACTTTCGTTATGACACCGGAATTCGCCTTAATTTTATACACAATTTTTTAGAAATATACTTCCCTTTGCAGTCTAGCTTGGGCTTTGAACCAAGCCTATCAGATTACAGTTCTAAAATTAGATTTGTTTTAACGGTATCTCCTCAAAAGATTTATAGATTCATAAAAAGAGGATTTTATTAAAATATTTTTTTTGAGGTCAGTAGATAGTTTCATATATTAGTAGTCAATAAAATAAGAGGTTTATGGATATTTTTAAAGGACAAAACCTTATCGATTATAGTGAACACTTCAAGACAGACGATAATTGCAAAGAATATCTAGCCAATATTATATGGAAAACGGTTTTGAATGTGTAAAATGCAGTAATAAAACGAGTCAAATTCGCAAGAATTTTGCAAGAACTTGTAATAAGTGTAGCCATACGGAAACTGCTCCATCAAACACCTCGTTTCATAAGGTAAAATTTGGTTTGCGAAAAGCGTTTTTATCTGTTTTGAAATGTCAACCACTACAAAAAATTTGTCTGCAAGTTATATGGAAGTTCGATTTGGAGTTACAGAAAAGACTGCTCGGTTGTTTATGCATAAGATTAGAGAAGCAATGAAATCTAGCGAGAATTATCCAATGGATGGCACTATTAGAATTAGAAAAAATATTTGACAAACATATTGATGAAAATGCGAAAATAACAAGAGATTTATGGAAAGGCTATCGCCCTTTGTTTAAACACTATGGCATTACACAAATCAAGAGTAATAATGGACCGAATTTTATAGCATTACACACAATGATACATCAGGTTAAATCTTGGATTAGAACTACCTATTCTTGGGTAAGTGATTTTAATATAAACAGATATTTAAATGAATTTTGTTATCGGTTAAACAGATCTAGAAGTAAAGTAAACATCTTTAATAATCTAATTGAAAGAATGATCATGTCTGATAAGGTTTATCAAAACAAAATTATATGTTTGTAACTACTGACCTTAATTTATTTAATTTACAAAAAATCTTCATAATTCCCTGTTTTTATGAATATTACACTTTACATATACTTGTTTTTCGCATTGAAATTAAAACGTTAATAATAATACTTAAACACAATCGTTTATCCTATTATCTAGCTTAAATTTATATCTATCAATTTTTTAGGCATTATTATTGATATTACCTTGAAAATAACAATAAATTATAATCAAATTTTAATTGAATTAAATTATTTATTATGAAAAAACTAATCACGCTATTAACTATCAGTTCCTTATTATTTATCTCCTGTCAAGGTGAAATTGGACCTCCAGGGCGAGATGGGCAGGATGGCCAAGATGGCGTTAACATTCTAGGTCAAGTTTTTGAAGCTGTAGTTAGCTTTAATACTGCTAATAATTTTGAAGTTTTAGTAGAAATTCCTAATACAATAGAAGTTTTCGATAGTGATGTATTATTGGGATATATTTTAGTAGGTGTAGACAATGACGTAGATATATGGGAACCTTTACCCCAAACTTTATTTTTAGGTAATGATTCTTTACTTTATGGCTTTAATTATACATTTGCCGATGTTGTATTTTTTATGGATGCGACCTTTCCTTTAGAAGAACTAGACTCAGATTTTACACAAGATATAGTCTTTAGAATAGCAGTTATTCCTGCCGATATTGCTAAAGATATCAATGTGAATAAAATAGAAAATGTTATGAACTATGTAAATAGTGAAGAAATTATTCGATTGGATTAAAATTTCAATTCAATATTAAAATAAAAAGGATTCGTAATATTTGTGCGAATCCTTTTTTAATTTATGTACCAAAACTAGCTATAAATGGATAATTCCATTGTCTATTTCTCTTTGAAATGCAAATTAAGGTAATGATCTAGTATAGGTTTTTAAATCTATAATCATAGAATTACTTTTTTGAAAAATTCATATTTGTTTAATTACTGATTTAGCTATAATAAAAAGAATGGAAACTATTTTCATACATTAACATCTAAAATAAGTAAACTTGTATTAAATTATTAATGAGTGAATTAAACTAAAGAGAGTAACAATACTTTTTAGTATTTTTAATGCACTCTTAAATTTACTAATTTGGCAGAGAATAACTTATAAATATCAAGGGATAAATGTTTTATTTCTTTCACTATTTTCAGGTTTTAATATGGCTTTCGCAATATTAACTACATTCATTTGGTTTAAAAATAAGGATCAAAGATTGTACATATACTTTGCAATTTTTAGTCTATTTTCTGGTCTTTATTTTATACTAAAAGCTTTATCAATCACATTTAATTTAGATATTTTCGGAATCATTATTTTTTGTGCAGGAGTTTATTATGCTGTTTTTCCATGGTTTGTTTTTGAGCTCATCAAAAAGAAAAATAATACTTTACTAATTATATTGACATTAATTTTTGCTTTTGCGATTGCAGGATTTATTTTAGATCCTTGGGATGAATCGATTTCAATTGGTCAAATTATTGCTCATATTGGATTAATTGGTCTTATGGCAGTGACTATATATGCTTCAATACAACTGGTGCAAAAAGAAAAGGATAAAGCGATAGGGTTTTTTTTACTAACAATTGTATTTGTTTTTTTAGGCCTGGAGGAAATTATAAGTTTATATAGTGGTCATGAATTTCTAAATAAATATATAAACAGTACATTTCTTTTAGATATTTATCCTTTACTGTTTACTTTGGTTATAGGAAAAAAACTTACTCATGAAGTTTACAATAGAAATAAAATTAAAATTAAATTAATTGAAAGTGAACTACAAGAAAAACAACTACAACTGGCTGAGTTGGAAAAAATCAGATTGAAAGAAGAATTACAATTTAAATCTATGGATCTGACTAATTTTGGTATTGAAATCACAAAAAATAGAACCTTTATAAAGTCAATACAAATTAAATTATTGAAAATAAAAAGTTTGTCAAAAAGTGATTCGATTGATTTTAACGAGGTTTTAAAAAGCTTAAAATCTCGATTAATTATTAATAAAGATTTGAATTATTTTAATGGAAATGTTAAAAAGATAAATCACTCATTTAATTCCAAATTAAAAGAATCTTTTCCTACATTAACGGCAAATGAAATACATTTAGCTTCTCTTTTAAGGTTAAATATGAATACCAAAGAAATAGCAATCATCAAAAATATATCCCCAAACTCTGTCAAAGTGCTTAGATATAGACTTCGCAAAAAATTGAATTTAAACACATCCAATAATTTGTCAGAGTTTCTAAATAATATAATATGACTATCGGATTCTCTACACCTTGTTTTCCCATTTACAAGAAACAGAGG
>CAYPHN010000351.1:0-3600 GCA_964410265.1 uncultured Flavobacteriaceae bacterium
ACCTTGTTTCTTATCTATAAAGAATTTCCAAGGTCTATATATTTCTTTACCAACTAATATCAGTGCCTTTTCCATTACTTCCAAACCAATAATTTCCTTTTGAATCTTGAAATATTACCCAAATTCTATCATCAATTTTTGAAACTGTTTTGCCAATTTCAGAAGTTATAGTTTCCGTTATTTTCGGTTCGGTTTTTTCTTGTCCTTTGCACGATGAAAAAGCACACGAAATGAAAATTATTAGGATTATTTTTATTGGGTACAGTTTCATATTAGTTTCTCATTTTTTTAATTACTGGCAACGTTTTGAATATGCGTAGTTGCGGACTTTAAAGCACTTATTTTTCAATTTAGCACTACATTTTGTTCAATTGTACAAACTTTAAATTTAGCACAAAACCCGCAATTACGTATATTTTTTGTTAGCAGTTGTTTTTCTTTGTTCCAACGATTGAATAGACCATTGGTATTTTATTTTCCATTTTTTTTATTCTATACTTTTTCGGTTCAAATTCAATAGTTCCACTAAAACAATCGTAAGGGGAATAGTCATATTCATTTAGTGAATTAACTTCAATATTATTATTTACAACTTCTCCTACTCCGTGGTTCCAGGTTATACATTCTTGATTAATTTCAGCATTCCTATCAGCGTAAGTTCCACTTTCTGTTTCTATAATTGCTTCTGAGTTAAAGTATTTATATTTAATTTCTTTGAAATCATCATCAAACATCCACAAAACAGGATGAAATTCTACAAATACAAACTTTCCATTTGGTTTTAATAATTTAGAAACAATTTTTCCCCACTTTTCAATATCTGGTAACCAGTCAATTGCCCCGTAACTTGTAAATACTATGTCAAATTGTTTGTTTAAATGGTTTGGTAAATCATATATATCACAGCATATAAAAGTTGCTCCAATATTTGCTTTTTCCGAAAGATTATTAGCACTTTCAATTGCTTTGTCGGACAAATCAATTCCCGTTACACTTGCTCCTAATCTACCCAATGAAATTGTGTCTTGTCCAAAGTGGCATTGTAAATGTAAAATACTTTTCCCTTTAACATCACCAAGTAAGTTCAATTCAATTTCATTTAGTGAAGATTTTCCATTTAAAAACCCTTCAACATCATAAAAATCCGATTTAAGATGTGAAACAGTCCTTTTGTTCCAAGATTGTTTGTTTATTTCTATATAATTATGTTCTGATTTCATTATTTTTAGTTCTGTTCTGCAATAACTGCTAACGTTAAGGCTATGCTTCTGTTGCGGACTAAAGTAGCCAAATTTTTTCACTATTAATTAATTTTGTAAATTAGCTCTTACTTTGATAAAGCACTGAACCACAATAGAGTATAGCCATTGTTGTGCTTTCGTTATTTTTTTTTCAATTCTTCATTAATCAGTCTAGCAAGTAATTCGGCTTTATTTTTCAGACTTTCTGTGATTTCTATTCCTAATGATTTTCTTGTAATATTATTCCGCAAATTGTTTCTGCCTAAATTTGATTCTATTTTTTTAATTAATGCTTGTTTTCTTGTCTCTTCATTATCGGAAAATGGAAGCGTTGATTTTTGACCTCGGCTGTGAGGTGGGTTGATTTCATATTCGTCGTTAAGAAACCAAAACTCATCCTCCTTTGAAGAACGCTCTTCATCATAATCTATAAATAGATTAAACCCGTATAAATCAACAGTATAATAGTTGTTAATAGCGTCATTAAGTTTTTTAGAACCAAATTGATTTGCAAGTCCAGAATTTTTAATTTTTTGAAAGGTTTGGTCTACAATTTTATAATCAGTAAAATAACTTGTAATGGTTAATACAATAGAATCTATAGAATTAACTTGATATTTTTTACTCTCAAAAATTGATGAATTAGCTTTAATTTGTTTGTCCAAATTTTCAATCATCCCATCAAATCGATTAGAGTCATAATTTAAATCAACTAACATACTTTTTAAATAGGTTTTGATTGTTGCGCTTTCTTTTCTGCCTTCATTCCAATTATTAATTTGAAGTGCAATCAGAATTCCAATAACCACAAGCACGATTTCACCAATAGCATATTTAAAATACTTTCCAGTTTTGTTTTTCTCCATAAGGTCGTATCGTATTTTTCTAAAGAATTTTATCATTGGTTAGCGGTTTCTGATAATGAAGCACAACGGTTTGTGTATGGTTTGTTGCGTTTAAAAATGCACTTACTTTTCGGTTAAGCACAAAGTTAATAAAAATTTACTTACCTTTGGTTTAGCAAGAAGTAGCAATAAACTATACACTTTGTTATGCCACGTATTTATATTCACTAATTATATTTTAAATTCCTTTTTATTGTCGTTTTTGAACAATATGCTCTCGCTAATTCCGCATTTTGTGTTGCTTTCATAACTTCATTACCAAGTAAAACTTGTAGTTCGGAATATCCATAATTTCTCAATCGTTCCTTTACTTTTTCTATATTACTTTTCGCTTCATCATAGTATTTTCTGTCTACAAAATAACTCATTTCTGTCCAATCATTTCTTTCATTCTCTTTATAGTTAAAAGTTAGCCCCAAATTTCTCATTCTTTTCTTGTCGGTTTCAACGTTAATAGACGAAATAAGAGAGTTGTTGTTTAAATCATAAACTACTGTGTTTTTGTTATAAGAATTTGAATTTAATATTTTTTTCAATTGATTTTTCTCGTATTCTAATTTGTAGTATGTATCGTAACTTCCATCTTTTTTAACTTTCGAATTAAGAACAATTTTATTGTCTTCAAATTCAAATGTTTGCTTATCATCTTCGTAAACAATTTTTTCTAATGAAGTTCTATTTTGCTCTCTATTTAAGTAAACAGTTATATTTTTATCGTTTCGTTTTATCTTAATTTCACTCTCCGATTTCTTTTCAAAGGCAAAATTAATTGTGTCAATTTTTTCCTTTCTTTTTTCTATAATTTGACTTAAAAAATCGCCTTTAAATTTGAATTCAACAGTTTTTGGATATTGAGATTTTACTTCTAATTTAGACAATTTACCTTCGTTGTCGTATTTACAAGTTAATTTATAGTATCTGTCTAAATCGTCTTGATTTGAATAGTTTTTTATCTTTCCATTCTGTAATTCTATTTTTACATTTTTATGTGTAATACCTTCGTTAAGTAGAAGTTCGTTAACCAAATATTGATTGGCTGTAATTGGATAGTTGAATATTGAAGAACTATTTATGTTAGCCATATATTTCAATTCGTTACTTTGATATGGATAACTCATTAACGCAATTACGTCATTATTCCCTTTGTCTTTCGGAAAGTAACCTCCATCAGTTATTTCAAAAATTTGCTTTTCATAAGAAACACTTTTGACTTCTTTCGTAAGACCCAAAAAAATATGGTGATTTTCATAAGGGTCATCGAAATAGAAATCTTTGTCACTATTGCAAGATGACAAAATGAAGAAAAGTAATAATATTGTAATTAGTTGGCTGGTTTTCATATATGTGGCATAACGGTTTGTATATGAAGCGTTGGGCATTTAAAAGCACTTCATTTTTTGACTTATCTCTATCTTTATTTATAGGCACTAACTTTGATTTAATCACTTATTGCC
>CAYPHN010000352.1:0-3596 GCA_964410265.1 uncultured Flavobacteriaceae bacterium
TTAACTATTTCGTTATGCGATATCCATGTTCTTGAAAAGTTTTCCCCGTTTAAAGTAGCTGATTGGATATATTTATTGCTTTCCGAATTATTAATCGCTTTAATTACAAAAGTTTTATTCTTTTCTAGTTTTAAAGTAACTTCATTAAACATCGGACTTCCAATATTATAAATTGCACTTCCTGGTGTTACAGGGTAAATGCCCATAGCACTCAAAACATACCAGGATGAAAGAGACCCCATATCTTCATTGCCGCTAATACCGCCAGGTCCTATTCTATACATTTCTTGTGTGACTTGTCTGGCTCTTTGTTGCGTTTTCCATGGTTCACCTGCATAATTATATAAGTATGCAACATGGTGTGATGGTTGGTTTCCCTGTACATATTGCCCTATGGTTCCAACAACACCAACATATTTTGGCAGACTGATAACCGGGCTCATTTCAAAAAATGTATCCAATTTGTCAATAAAATTTTTATTATTGCCAAATAAATCAATCAAACCCTGTACGTCATGTTGTACAGACCAAATGTATTGCCAAGCATTAGATTCAGTATAGTGGCGATTTGGTCGTCGTCCTACCAACAAAGGATCAAAATATTTATAATAAGAATGATCTCCTTCGGTTACAATTTCTTGTTCATTATCATTTAATGCTACGAGCCATGAACCATCATATTTTTTTGGGCGCATAAATTGTGTTTTTTTATCCCATACATTTTTATAATTATTAGCTCTTTTCATAAATAATTTATAATCTTTTTCCTTATCAAGTTCTTTTGCCAATTGTGCAATATTCCAGTCGTCATAGGCAAGTTCTAAAGTGTTAGGCACAGCTTCGGTAACTTTATCTATGGGTGCATAACCTACCTCTTTATAAAATTCTAAGCCAGATCTTCCCATTTCAATTGGTATTGGGTCTTTCGGAAGTTCCAATGCTTTTTTACGCATGGCCTTATAAAGCAAATCAATGTCATAATCTCTATAGCCCTTGAAATATGCATCCACTATAATTGGAATCAAATGATCTCCAACCATGGCCTCACCATAAACATTTAAAAAATGTTGGGCGGGTAACCAACCATAGTTTTCGACTTTAGCCTGAATAGATTTTATATAATCATTTACATGTTCGGGAGCGATCAGGGTCATCAATGGGTGTTGGGTTCTATAAGTATCCCAACAAGAAAATGAACCGTAAAAATCATAACCGTTTGTCTCATGAACCTTACCGTCTGATCCAAAATATTTGCCATCAACATCTTGAGAAATATATTGTGCTAAAAGCGAATGATAAAGCGCCGAGTAGAAAACTTCTTTTTGAGACTCATTTGTTGTTTTGATTTTAATTTTTGATAATTCATCATTCCAAATCGATGCGGCATCATTTCTAATTTTTTCAAAATCCCAATTTGGAATCTCTTTATTCAAATTATTTCGGGCTCCTTCAACGCTTGTATAAGAAATACCTACTTTAATTAATATTTGTTCATTTTCATTGGTATGAAACTGTACAAAGGCGCCTATTTTGTTTCCAGCTTCTGCATCCTTGTACGGAAATACGCTACCATTCGATTCGGGTGTTTTATAACTAGCATCAAACGTTCCATAATAAAGAAAAGGTTTGTTGAACTCTGCAACAAAATAAACCTTACCTAAACCAGCTCCTTTAATTCCTTCTATACGATGATTATCAATAATTTTTAAACTGGATAACTCTCCTTGAGTCATATCACCAATTTGATGTCCTACATCGAGTATAATTCTGGCTTCATTTGTTTTTGGAAAAGTATAGCGATGAAAACCAGCTCTTTTTGTAGAGGTTAATTCAACCCTAACATTATAATCTTTTAATAAGACAGAATAATACCCTGGAGAGGCAGCTTCATTTGCGTGATCAAATCGAGATCGATATCCTTTATCCGGATCATCTAAAGGACCAGGTACTATTTGAAGTTTGTTTCCAACGGTTGGCATTAATAATATTTCGCCGCCATTTACCATACCAACACCACTCCAATGGGTGTGGCTAAAACCCATGATAGAACTTTCTTGATAAATATACCCTGCAGCATAAGTCCAACCTTCAGTATAAATATCTGGGCTCAAATGTACCAAAGCATTTGGGAGGCTCGCTCCAGGAAAAGTATGCCCAAAAAAATCTGTACCTAAAAAAGGGTTAACATAATCTGTTAGGTTTTTATCTTGAGCAAAAGAAGCATTTCCAAAATTAAAAAATATAAAAAAGGAAACAGTATAAATGATTTTTTTTAAATGATTTTTTGTGATTTTTATATCTACTTTCATTATAGAAGTATTAATTTTCACTATGGAACATTAAGAATATTGACTGGAAATACAAAAATATAACTAATAAATTATATGATAGGTTAAAAAATAATGCAAAATGAATAAAATATCGGAAATAAACTATAAACCATTAGGGTTATATTTGTAAGGTAAGATTAAATAATAATTTAATATGAGAAGTAAAAATTATAATCCTAGATTGATTTTTTTAATGATGATTTTTTGTTTTGTTTCATTAATAGCTCAAAAAAGACATGATACTTTTATTTTTCCATTTCAAAACAAACATGTACATAGTAGTTCTATTATAGAATTACCTAATGGCGATTTGATGGCATGCTGGTTTGAAGGTTCCGGTGAACGTAAGGCCAACGATGTTTTGATAAAAGGTGCTCGTTTAAAAAAAGGAAATACGAAATGGAGTGAGACATTTATTATGGCAGACACTCCCGGGCAACCGGATTGTAACCCGGTACTATTTGTAGATAAAAATAAAAAGTTGAAACTTTTTTGGATTGTTGTACAGGCCAATCGATGGGAAACATCTGTTTTAAAATATAGAGAGTCTATAAATTATTTAAATAGCGGAGCACCTCAGTGGAGCTGGCAAGATGTAATTTTATTAAAACCTGGAGAAGAATTTCCGGAAACGATAAAGTCTGAATTTTCTGCAATGAAACCTAGAGGCTTGGCTTGGGGCGAATATGCGCCTGAATATGAAAATATGATCTATGATGCTGCAAAAGATAAAAAGAAAAGAGAAACCGGCTGGATGACAAGAATACACCTTACAGTGCTACCAAATGGAAGATTATTATTACCCTTATATTCTGATGGATATAATTTATCTCTAGTGGCCATATCAGACGATCAAGGAAAATCTTGGAAACCGAGTAAACCAATTGTCGGTTACGGAAATATTCAACCGAGTATTGTGCAAAAAAAAGACGGATCTTTAGTAGCATATATGAGAGATAACGGTGATTCACCAGGGAGAATTTTAATAAGTACCTCTAAGGATAATGGTGAATCTTGGACCGCAGCTAAAGAATCGGACATACCCAACCCAGGAACCAGTGTAGATATAATCAAGTTAAAAAATGGCAATTGGGTTATGGTTTATAATGATATTGAAGAAGATAGGTATAGTATAGCTGTAAGCCTTTCAGAAGACGAAGGCAAAACATGGAAATGGACTAAGCAATTGGAAAGAGATGATAAGAAAAAGGGTTCTTTTTCTTATCCTTCAGTTATTCAAACCAAAGATGGAGAGATACATGTAAC
>CAYPHN010000353.1:0-3595 GCA_964410265.1 uncultured Flavobacteriaceae bacterium
AAATTTCAAATTATTAAACCCAATTTTTCGGGTTCCTATGTGGAGTGAGTATAGTAGTTGTAATTTCATAACAAGTATTTTCTTGCATAAATGTTAGTCAGAACTGTGCTAAAACTTTACATTTGCATTTAATTTATAACTTTTTACCATGGGTAACGGAACAGTAAAATTTTTCAATAATTCTAAAGGATTTGGATTCATCACTCCAGAAGACGGGGGCAAAGATGTATTTGTACATGTAAATGGACTAGTTGATGAAATCAATGAAGGTGACAAAGTAAGCTACGATGTAGAAGAAAGTCCAAAAGGATTGAATGCGGTAAATGTGAAAGTCGATTAATCTATTATTTTCAATTTATTTGTAAAGGTAAAACCTGTCATAACTGACAGGTTTTTTTGTTCTTTCTATTATTTATTAAATATAAGCGATTGTAAACTTAAGCCGTGTAAAATTTATACTATCTTTAGTTAAATTTTGTAAAATCGAAAATTTAACCAACTGATTTGTACAGGCTTAAAATACGTAGGATTTTCCGCTACACAAATTTTACAAACAAAGATTTTATAACATATATGAAAATCAAAAAAAATATGAACTTGAAATTATACGTTACTTCATTATTATTTATCCTAAGCGCAATTCTTTTGAATGCACAAGTTATTGTCACAAAAAACATAGATTATATTGCTGATTCTGTTTACGATAACGACAAAGATTTTTTAGATATCTATATGCCTAAAGGCAAAAAAGATGTGCCTGTTATTGTGTATTTCCATGGAGGAGCTCTTTTAAAGGGAGACAAAAGTTTAGGAGAAGGTTTAGGAAACAAAATAGCTGATTCTGGAATTGGTTTGGTAAGTGTTAACTATCGGTTGTCTCCTAAATTTCAACATCCAACCCATTTAAATGATGCCGCTGCTGCAACCGCATGGGTAATTAATAACATAGCGGCCTATGGCGGCAATCCGCAAAAGGTCTATGTTGGTGGACATTCTGCGGGAGCTTATCTTGCTGCACTCTTAGCAATTGATTTTTCAGTTCTGCAAGAGCATAATATCATGAATTCTAAAGTTGCAGGAACTATACTTATAAGTCCTTTTCTTTTTGTGGAAGAAACAGCAAAAGTTCGTATCGAAAAAGATGCAATCTACAAAACGATTTGGGGAAATGAACCGCAAAGCTGGATAAAAGCCTCTGTAACACCCCATATTTTACCTAATCGAGATAATATTTTACTTATTTACGCGGATGCAGACGAAGACTGGAGAAAAGAACAGATCAACAGTTTCGCTAAGAAAATGATAGCTGCGGGTAATCATCATATACTAAGCCATGAAGTTTTGAATAGAAATCACATGTCTATTATTAGTGAAATTTCTAACGATGATGATATGATAGTGAACCTAATAATTGACTTTGTTTTGAATAAATAAATGATACTTCACATAGCAATGTATATAGCACAATAAAAATGTCATATACCAAACCGTTACGAAATCAAGTCATTAAGTATCTTAGCTTTTGTTAATTTAAGACCGTTGCAAAAAGGTCATCTTTTGCAACGGTCTTAATTTATAGGCTAATATAAATTGATGAGTTGATCAAACTAAACCTCATTAACCGGGTGGAAGTGATCAAGTGAAAAAACCAATATATTTTTACTTATAAAATTTAAAAAATCAAAAGCAACAACTTCTTCTTTAAATATACTTAAGCACACTTAATAGTTAATAAATATCTTGATAAATAATATATTGCTATTCAAAAGAGATCTCAAATATTATTAAATTGTAGAGATTTTAGTCTATCATTTTTGGCTTTAATTTCTCTAACTAAAAGATCGATGAAAAAATTACTAATTTTAGTCTTGGCATGTATTCCAATAGGAATGTTTGCTCAAGAATCTACAGGTGTTCTCAAAGTAAAAAAATTTAAAATTAATAGTACTTATGATTATTCAAGAACTATTTTTTTATCCGACAATAAATTAGCTTTCACTTCATCAAATGGTTTAACATTAAATAAAAATGAATTTCCTAATAAAACTTTTCTAGAATCATACGGAGATGAGTTTACCGAAGACAATGAACTCTTAGCAACAAATATATTGCTTGAAGATGTCAATTCTTTCAATGACAATGGGATGGTTTCTTATTCCAAGGATGGAAAGACTGTTTTTTTTAGTGTCAATAGAAAAATAAAGAATAGTAAACATAAAAACAATACTGAAATCAAAATAAAAAAAACTATTAACCTTCAGTTGTTTAAGGCAAGTATCGATAAAAATGGTTCATGGGTAAATATAGAAATGTTACCCTTTAATAGCAACCGTTTTTCAACCGGTCAACCTACTTTAAACAAGGATGATACAAAACTCTATTTCGTATCTGACGGCCCTGAATCATTGGGTAGAACGGATATATTTGTTGTTGATTTACATAAAGATGGAACCTATGGTAAGCCTGTAAATTTAGGGCCGAAAATCAATAGTAAAGATCGCGAAATTTTTCCATTTGTTGACAAAAGTAATTTGCTGTACTATTCATCAGATATAAGTAATAAGAAGGGGGATTTGGATGTTTTTGTCAGTAAAATATTTGATAATACAGTATCTACACCATTAAAAACTAAAGGGCAATTAAATATTGTAAAAGATGAAATTGCTAATATTATTGATGACGGAAAAAATATAGGATATTTTTCTTCTAACAAACAAGTGGTTAATAAAATTAGTGATCTTTACACAATTGTAGATCCCTCCCTTTTGCATATTAACTGTGAACAAGAAATCTTTGGTATTGTTAAAAATGTTGATACGCATGAAATACTACCTAACGTGAAAATTATATTATTCAATAAGAATAATATTAAAGTATCATCTTTAACTTCCAACGAAAAAGACGCCTCTTTTAGTTTTAAACAGTCTTGCAATACAAGCTATAAATTAAAAGGTTACTTAGAAGGTTATTTAATTGGAGAACTTTATATAAAAACGGTTAATGATTTAAATGCTAAGCCCTTAGAAATTGTAATGCATATGAGCTTAGATCTTAGTACAGAAAATCATTTACTTGTGAGTGTAACTGAAACGGATAGCAGTGAAGGTATGCAAGTAAATGAAAATGATCTTAAAAAAACTCAAATTTTTAAACCCAATAATAGTCCTTTTCTTAGTTCTTATTATGATTTTAATAGTGATAATCTAATATATACTGTTCAAATTGGAGCGTTTCAGGAAAAGGCTGAAACAAGTAAATTTATCGAATTATCAAGTTTATTTAATCATCTTTATAACGACGGGCTTGATAGATATTATTCTGGTGTTTTCGAATTTCGTTTAGATGCAATAAATTACATGAATCAATTAAAAAAGAATGGTTATCATGATGTTTTTATCGTTGGCTTAAAAGGGGAGAAGAGAATTTAACATAAAACTTTTGTAACCACGTTAATACTAAATTAAAAATGCACAAGAGATGAAATAATTGTATTTTTTTTAGAAGAGTTTGTTTTAATCTCTCTAATTATATAGAACCTACTTAGCCATCCCCTGAAAAACACATTAAATAAGTTGTAAAGTATTGATTTTATAAG
>CAYPHN010000354.1:0-3562 GCA_964410265.1 uncultured Flavobacteriaceae bacterium
GGAAATAGGAGGAATTGCCGCTAACGTTTAGTATATGGTTTTGTGGCGATTATTAAGCACAAATTTTTCAACTTACACCGAAATTTTATTATTATTAAAATGTTCATAATTAGCACTTCAGCCGCCATAAACTATATACAGTGTTGTCGACAGGCTTCTTTTTCTCTAACCAACAATAAGTTTTGAGGCTTCCCTCTAAGTAGGACAACATAAAAGTTTAAAAAATATCTGTTTCTCCAAAATTTATTGAACCGTTCTTTGTCCTAACCCAACGTAAATACATTTGTCCTTGCAGTATATCTCCTATTATAGATTGTATTGCAGTCATTGTGGTAGGTACCCATTGGGTTTCGTATTCTAGTATCGCGGTCTGTGCCTCTGATATTCCATCAGCACAGTCAACAATAGTTGTTGCTTCAGAATCAGGAGTTCCTACGAGGAAGTCAAATCCTACGGGTAGTTGACTTCCAAAACTTTCTGGAAACATTGTGTGATAAAGTTTATCAGGTGCATCAGATGTATTAGTCTCTGCGTACCATTCATCAATAAGTTCTGTTGTTATTTCTCCAACTGCAATGTGGTCTGTATGTCCTGTGTATCCTTCTGGTCCATATGTGATAACTACTTGGGCACCAACTGTCTTGAAAATATCTCGAAGGCTAATTTTTAGATCAGCAATTTCAGTATTGGTCAAACCTGATAATTCGCCATCCTCCAGTTGAAGTAAATAGGGTGGGTTTATTCCATATGCCTGACAGGCTGCTGTTATTTCAGCCTCTCTGGCAGCACCGAGTTGTTCTCCTACAGGAATAGTCGTATTCCCTCCTCCTTGTTGGCCTGAAGTAACACACACCACATACACTTCAGCACCATTTTTTGCATAGAAAGAAAGCAATGGACCTACAGTTACTTCATCGTCAGGGTGAGCAATTACCATTACTATAACTGAACCTGTGTCCACGCTCGGAGTTGAATCAACAGTATCATCATCTTTATTACAACTAAAAATACATAAAGACAGGATTAAAGTTATGATCTTTAAATAATTCATAAATTTATATTTATTAGGTGTTATACTTACTTTGCTTTTGAGTCTTTTTTCAGTTTGTTTGGAATATTTTTCTAAAAGTATTCAAATTGTTTTAAGAAAAACCTGAATTCTGATAAAAAAATTCAAATGTATCAAAATCTACGAACTCATTTTTTGCTTGTCGACAACGGTTTGTGTATGAAGCGTTGGGCATTTAAAAGCACTTCATTTTCAGTTTATCTCTATCTTTATTTACAAGCACTAACTTTGAATTAATCACTTACTGCCCAATGATTTATACACTTTGTTGGGGGTATGTGCTTTCTTTTTCTCTGTCTTTATGCTCGTTGGCAAGACATACTCTTTTGCAATTTTTGGTCAAGAGTTGGCTCGTGCGAATTGCAAATGTGTATGGCTTTTGCGGTAGGCTAATCTTCCCATATTACACTTAAAACAAATTTATTTCTGTCCGAATAAATACAGGATTCATAAAATTTCCTTCCATAGTCATTATCGTTATAAAGTCTAAACCAATCTTCCGCTTCAATTACTTCAAATTCATCTTCGCACTTCGTTCCGTTCTCATAGAAATATTGTCCCGCTGATGTATTTACAGGAACTTTAAATCCAGGGAGTGCTTCGATATATTTGAATGGAAAGTCATCGCTATATTTAAACCATTTTATTCTTTCATTTATTGAACAAACAATCATAATTGGATGATTTCCAATTGATGCAAATTTTATTAATGTTGCAGTAATACTTGTTTGAAATTTTGCAGCAAGTTCCTCAATCAGGTTAAATGAAAATTTACGTTTAAATACATCCTTTAACAATCTTGATTTTGGTATTAATAAACTGGAAGCAAAAAAGTCTGCTTCTAATTCAACTTCATTGTCCGATGAGAAATTTGTAAAAGATGGATGAGAGGGTGTTAATCCACTTTTTAAAGCATTTCGATGTTCATCAATCAAATAGTGACCTAATTCGTGAGCCAATGTAAAACGAACTCTTGGTTGATAAATATGTTTTGCATTGCGGCTATTCAAATAAATATGAAACTTACCTGAACGATGCTCCAATAAACCATCAAAGGCATTACCATAATCCTCAAACGTATAGGATATACCATAAATTTTGACAAGTTTATACGGACAAACAAATGTATCTACAAAATATTCGTCTGCGATAAATTCTGCTAATTCTGAAAGTTCCTTTTTACGGCTTTTCGATATGTCATATTTATTCTTCGCCATTTTCAGCCTTATTTCTGTCCGTTTTCATTTTTTTTAGAATATCCTCTGAAATATTTCCACCTTTACGAGCAGCCATTGCAAGATTTTCTGTTGATTTATTAACTCCCAATTGTGTTTTTTTATTGATTGAAGTTTGATTAGATTTTGACAATAATTCAGAAGCACTGTAGTAGTTTTCAGGAACTTCTTCTATTTTATTATTTTCCTCAAAAGCATCTACTTCATCTTCCGAGGTTGGAAATAAATAACCAAGAGATTTTAATGACTTCTTAAAAGAATCTTCAAAATCGTTTTTTAAAGTATTTTTTTTATCTGTCATTGTTATTTGCTTTTATAAGTTTCTATATACTTTTCTGCTTTCGCCAAAGACCTTTTCTTGATTTGACGCATATTATCTGGAAGAACATCCCACATATCAGCAAGTCTTTGTATTTCATTACTCGGTAATTTTTTACTTCCATCTTCAAACATCAGATATGTGACTAAAATATTTCTATCTCTTTCGCTAAGTGTTTGTAAGGCTCTCTCAGCAAGTAAAAATTCTTCTGATTTTTGTGGTTTGATTTCTTCATCAGAATTTTCAAGAAAAGTCAAATCATCATGGTAATCAATTTTTTCTTTCTCATCTTTTAGTTCTCTTAGCAATTTGTACATTTCTCTTTCAGCAATTTTTCCAAGCCAAGATTTCATTCTCTTTTCCTGACGTTCAATCGGCACTTCTTCTATTCGAAAAAAACTTTCTGCTTTTTCATACACCGTTAGGAAAGTATTTTGATGTACTCCTTGAATCAATTCATCGCCATACATTTCCCAAGATTTACAGGCATTTCTTACAACTGTGTACAGATAGTTTTTATACCGATTATAGAAATCAGCAAAAGCCTTTTCAGCACCTTGCCTGTCATCCTCTTTCAATGCCATTGAGAAGAATAAGTCAGCCAAGGCTTCATTTGTTAAAGGCTTTAATGTTATTGTTTTAGCCATATACCTATTTTCAATATTATGTATGATAATTCGTGACATTTTTTCTTGATGGAGCTTGTCACGGTTTCCCATATATATAGATGAATTTAAAATTTATAATTATGTCGTATCAACAAAAGAAAGACGATGTCTGGGACAAAGGACAAAAAATGCGTGGCAAAGACCCTGACCTTTATAGGAAAGATAAATTGGGAAATCCAATGTATAAACCTTCTTATGGTAAAAGTACATCAATGGGTTGTATTATACTGAAATAGGTTGACCTTTTTTAAGGTTTAATTTCTCATCTAAA
>CAYPHN010000355.1:0-3532 GCA_964410265.1 uncultured Flavobacteriaceae bacterium
AATAAATTTATTTTACTTATAATCAACACATTTAGTGAGTTTTTTTTAAATTAATGTATCACGCTAATCACATCATGTTTGGTGATAATATGAAATTTATTATTACCGAGATCTACTAAAACTGCTTGATTTTTTTGATTGATCAATTTCGAAATTTCTTCAATAGATGCATTTTTATAAACTATTGGAAAAGCTTTTTGCATCACATCTTTAATTGGTCTATCGGCAATATCTTTATCTTCAAAATAAAGTCTGAATAAATCACTCTCATCTAATGATCCAACAAAACCATTACTATCTTCTACTGGTAATTGTGATATTTTATAAGTACGCATACGCTCAATGGCATGTGAAACCAATTCTTCTGTTTTAACTGAAATGAGTGGTTTATCTATATGGTTTTTAATTAAGTCTGCTGCATATTTTACTTTTTCATCTAAAAAACCTCTCTCCCGCATCCAATCATCATTAAACATTTTACCAACATACCGGCTACCATGATCGTGAAACAAAACCACTACCACATCATCTGGTTTAAAATGATCCTTCAGTTGCAGTAATCCTTTAACCGCAGAACCTGCAGAATTGCCACAAAAAATACTTTCTTCCAAAGCCAGCTTACGCGTGTAAACTGCACCATCTTTATCTGTTACTTTTTCAAAACCATCAATAATATCAAAATTTACATTTTTGGGTAAAATATCTTCTCCAATACCTTCGGTGATGTATGAATAAATTTCATTTTGATCAAATATACCTGTTTCGTGATATTTTTTAAAAACTGAACCATAGGTATCAATTCCCCATATTTTAATATTCGGATTTTTTTCTTTTAAATATTTTCCTACTCCTGATATGGTTCCTCCTGTTCCTACACCAACCACAAAATGTGTTACTTTCCCATCTGTTTGTTCCCAAATTTCAGGCCCAGTACTTTCATAATGTGCTGCTGTATTCGACAAATTATCATATTGTAAGGCATACCATGAATTGGGGGTTTCTTCTGATAAACGTTTGGATACAGAATAGTAGGAACGCGGATCATTAGGCTCTACATGTGTAGGACAAACAACAACTTCGGCTCCGACAGCTCTTAAAATATCTATCTTTTCTTTAGACTGTTTATCTGCCATAACAAATATACATTTATACCCTTTTATATTGGCCGCCAATGCCAAACCCATACCGGTATTTCCAGATGTTCCTTCAATAATAGTTCCTCCTGGTCTTAACAAGCCCGCCTTTTCTGCATCTTCAATCATTTTTACCGCCATACGATCTTTGACAGAATTTCCCGGATTAAATGTTTCTACTTTAGCCAAGACCAAAGCGTCAATTTCTTTAACAATTTTATTGAGTTTTACCAATGGTGTATTACCAATAGTTTCGAGTATATTTTTAGCGTAGTTCATTATTTGAGTTTAAACAAAGCTAATGAAAATTAAAATATCGCAAATATGCTGTGAGAAAATTTTATTTTAGGAACGAAACATTCTTGGAAACACCTTTTCTTTAGGCTTGTTTAAAATAAACATTCGAAATGTGCTTCTTAAAAAACCCAAACCATATCCAAAAAATTGGGTCAAAGTTGCAAGTATGGCGTACATTCCAATTTTAACTGAAGTAAAACATGTTTCACCATAGCATCTGTTCTTGTTGATGGCGTCCATAAAAATCGCTATAAAATAAATGCCGTATAAAAAGAACAAAAGATTATTTCCCAAAAGGGAAATATATAGTGAATAAATTAATCCTATAATAAATACCGCAGGAAACCAAAAAGTTATTTTAGCCGTATTAGGGTGCATTTTATTCAATATAGGTCTTGCTGCACCAAAATTAAAAGTTTGCTTAAAAAACTGACCGAAAGTTGCTCTGCGTTTATGATAAACAAAAGCCTTGTTTATAAACTGGGTTTCAAAATTCTTATCCCAAAGCTTAAATGTCAAATGGATATCTTCTCCATAATGCTGTTTTGAAAACCCTTTGGTTTCCAGAAATGCTTTTTTTGAAATTCCCATATTAAAACTTCGCAACTGGAATTTATTTCGAATTTTATCACTACCTCGCAATCCACCTGTAGTTAAAAAAGAGGTCATACTGTAATTTATAGCCTTTTGTAAAACCGAAAAGGAAGCGTGTGCGGCATCTGCGCCACCATAAGCATCTGTATATTTATCTAATAAAGCATTTTCAACTTCGTTCAAATAATTTTCTGGCAGAATACAGTCAGAATCCAAAATAATAAAATAATCACCAGAGGCTTTGAGCATTCCGTAATTTCTACTATCTCCCGGACCTGAATTTTCTTTATAAAAATATTTAATATCTAACTTTTTCTTATACTTTGTAATTATTACTTCAGAAGTTGTTTTTGAACCATCTTCAACAACTACCACCTCAACTGGAACACTGTTTTCTTGTACTGATATACTGTACAACAATTCATCCAATTCTTCTGGCCGATTATAAACAGGTATGATTATTGAAAAATGCAATCTTAAAGTAAAATTTTTAAAAGAGATTAAATTTAAAAATAAAATCGAGAAAATAGTGAGATTATCTCAAAACTTCCTCGATTTATTATGTGATATAAATAATTATCTTATCCTTCAGTATTGTCAATAAAATCTTCCATGATCACATCGCTAATACCCATATTTGAGAAACCTCCATCATGCATTAAATTTTGCAAAGTAACCATTTTGGTTAAATCAGAAAACATAACAACGGTATAATCAGCACAATCCAACGCAGAAGCGTTACCTAATGGAGACATTTTTTCGGCATAATTTAAAAAACCACTAAAACCTTTTACACCACTACCAGCTCTAGTTTGTGTTGGAGATTGAGAAATTGTATTCACTCTTACCTTATAGTCTCTACCAAAGAAATAACCGAAACTTCTTGCAATAGATTCTAAATAGGCTTTATTATCAGCCATATCATTATAATCTGGAAAAACTCTTTGCGCAGCCATATAGGTCAATGCAACTATTGAGCCCCATGAGTTCATCGCTTTTTTATTGTACAAAACATTCATTACTCTATGAAAAGAAAGTGCAGAAACATCGAAACCCTTATGTGTAAAGTCATAATTAGAATGGGTGTAATGTTTTCCTTTACGCACATTTATTGACATACCAATAGAATGTAAAACAAAATCAATTTTACCATCTAAAATTTCCATAGATTTATCTACTAAATTTTCAAGATCTTCCATAGAAGTCGCATCCGCCGGGATAATTTCAGAACCTGTTTTTTTTGCTAATTCATTAATTTCACCCATTCGCATTGCAATTGGTGCATTGGTTAAAACAAATATAGCTCCCTCTTCGTGAGCTCTTTCCGCAACTTTCCATGCAATTGAATTTTCATCCAAAGCTCCAAAAATAATTCCTTTTTTACCCTTTAATAAATTGTACATATTTTACTGTTTATTTATAAATGTCTATTAGTTTTTTTAATATTGTGTAAACTTTTAACATTGTTTTGATAAAAGTCACAAAAGCTACAAAGTTAAACCATTATT
>CAYPHN010000356.1:0-3475 GCA_964410265.1 uncultured Flavobacteriaceae bacterium
TGTCATTTCTTTAACACAGAAATTAATTCAATTTAACACGATCAATCCTCCTGGAAACGAAGAGGATATTGCTAAATATATAGGAGCTATTCTTACTGAAAACGGGTTTACAGTTGACTACCCCAAGTACTCTAAAGGTAGATTAAATGTCATAGCTACTAAAGGCCTAGATGAATTAGCTGCTCCAATTGTTTTAACAGGTCATTTAGACGTAGTACCACTAGGTGCTGCTACATGGAGTGTAGATCCACTTGCTGGCGAAATAATTGGTGAAAAACTTTACGGACGAGGCTCTACCGATATGAAAGCTGGTGTTGCTGCCATGATTGTGGCAGCTATAGAAAGTTTTGATAAAAACCCTCCAAAGGGAGGAGTCAAATTAATACTTACTGCTGATGAAGAGTTGGGATGCCATGGTGCAAAACACTTACGGGATAATGATTATAAAATTGGCAATGCAAGTGCTATTATTGTAGGAGAACCAACATCAAATACACCTTGGATTGGCCATAAAGGAGGTTTATATTTAACAGCTAAAACAAACGGAATTACTGCGCATTCATCTATGCCAGAATTAGGAGACAATGCTATTTATAAAGCTGCTAGAGCCATTACTAAAATTGAAAAATTAAAATTTAATGCAGAAGAAGACCACTTACTTGGCTACCCTACCATAAATGTAGGAAAGATTGATGGCGGTTTAAATTTAAACTCTGTACCAGATAAAGCTGAATTTACTATTGATGTAAGATCTACTACAAAACTCGAAAATAAATTGGCTTTTCAATTCTTGAAAGATACTTTGGGTGAAGAAGTTACCCTTGAAAAGATGGTAGATTTAAGTGCAATATCAACTACTGAAAACCATCCTTTTATACAGTTGGTATCAGAAGTTTGCGATTTTGATTATAAACAGGAAGGTATAAAGAAAGCGGCTTCTTTTTTAACAGATGCATCTGTTCTTACACCCTGGCTTCATAATGCGCCAACCGTTATTTTAGGTCCGGGAGAACCACATATGGCACATCAAATAGATGAATATTGCTATGTTTATAAAATTAATGAAGCAGTAAAATTATATAAAGAAATAATTATTAAAAATGGAAATAGAATATCATGAACAACTACCCTAAGTATTTTATAAACGAAGAACAATTAGAAGAAGCACTTTCAAGACCAACACCAGCATTGTTGAAAATGATGAAAGTATTAGAAGGAGATTTTATTTTACTCGGTGTTGCGGGTAAAATGGGTGTTTCTATGGCTAGAATGGCTAGGCGTGCTTGTGAAGAAGCAGGTGTTAAAAAAAGAGTAATAGGCGTTTCAAGATTCAGTTCGCCAGATCAACAAACCTTTTTAGAAAATAGTGGCATCGAAACCATTAAAGGTGATCTTTTAGATCTTGATTTTATCAACAGTCTTCCAGATGTAAAAAATGTGATTTATTTAGCAGGTATGAAGTTTGGCACAGATGGAAATGAATCGTTCACATGGGCAATGAATTCTTTTTTACCAGGTTTGGTTGTTGAAAAATTTAAAAATTCTAGAATTGTAGCATTTTCAACAGGGTGTGTTTATCCTTTGATGGAAATAAATTCTGGAGGATCAAAAGAATCAGATGCGGTTGGGCCAGTTGGTGAATATGCCCAATCTTGTTTAGGAAGAGAAAGATTATTTGAATTTGGAAGTATTAAAAATAAAACACCTACTATCATCATTAGATTAAGCTATGCAGTTGAAATGCGTTATGGTGTACTGGTTGATATTGCTACAAAAGTTCACAATGAAGAAGTAATAGATTTAACGATGGGTTATGCTAATGTAATCTGGCAAGGAGATGCAAATGAAATGATTCTAAGAACAATACAATATTGTGAATCACCTGCCAAACACCTTAATATTAGTGGAGCAGAGATGATTTCAATAAGTGAAGTTGCAAAACAATTTGGAAAATTAATGAATAAAGAGGTTAAGTTAACCGGGAAAGAAGAAGATTCAGCCTTATTGGTAAACGTTAAACTAGGCCAAGAATTATTGGGTAAACCAAACGTAGCTTTAAATCAAGTTATTAAATGGACTGCCGAATGGGGTGGAAATGACCATAAACTTTTAGGCAAACCTACTCATTTTGAAGTAAGAGATGGAAAATACTAAGGCTTTGCAAAAGAATAAACCACTATGAATTTGAAATCCTTAATTATCTTTACGACTGAAAGTCGTTTACTGAAATACAATTATAGCTAGAAGTCGGAAGACCGAAGTTGTAAGAAAAGCTCTTGCAATTTTGATGTGAATGAATAGAGGTTGCCTTAAGTAACGGCAATGAAATTGCAGGATTTTAACCTTTAACTTGAAAATAAAGATAAAATAACAAGTCAAAACGAATGCGTTCTTGTTTTACTATGCCTAAAAAAATTAAAAAAAATGAACAATAAATTATCATCAAAATTACTTGAATTATTACATAGCGGTTTGGCAATTCCGGCAAACCCTACAGCTTTAACCAAAACCCTGCAACTAGATGAAAGAAGGCAAAGAGCATTATCTAGATATTATTTAGATGCAGGTTCTGGAGGCTTGGCAATTGGTGTACATACAAGTCAATTCGAAATCCGTGAAAAGGGGCTTTATCAACCGGTTTTGGAACTGGGCAAAGAAGAGCTAGATTCTTTCTGTAATAAAAACAAGAAAACTATATTCAGAATTGCAGGAGTTCTAGGTAAAACCGACCAGGCGATTAAAGAAGCGCAAATTGCAGCTGATTTAGGATATCATGCGGTACTTTTGAGTTTAGCAGCTTTGAAAAATAGTACAAACGAAGATTTAATAGAACATTGCAGAGCTGTTGCAGAAGTGATTCCGCTTATTGGATTTTATTTACAACCTACAGTTGGAGGCCGTATATTGGATTCTGGTTTCTGGAGAGAATTTTCTCGCATAAAAAATGTAGTGGCTATAAAAATGGCTCCATTTGACAGATACCATACCATTGATGTAATTCGTGGTGTAGCCGAATCTGGTAGAGCCAATGATATTGCACTATATACTGGTAATGATGATAATATCGTAGCCGATTTGTTAACAGAATACAGTATTCCAATAGGGAATGAAATTATTAAAAAACAGATTGTTGGAGGTTTACTAGGCCATTGGGCAGTATGGAATAAGAAAGCAATAGAATTAATGGATAGAATTAAAAAATCTACAGCTTCAGATTATCCTGATTTATTAACATTGGGCATTAAAATTACAGATGCCAATGCTGCTTTTTTTGATTCAAGAAATGGATTTAAAGGTTCAATAGCAGGTATTCATGAAATTTTAATCAGACAAGGACTATTAGAAGCAAACTATACAATAAACCCAAATGAAATATTGAGTCCAGGTCAAAAAGAAGAAATAGACAGAGTCTATGATATATATCCTGAATTAAATGATGACAGCTTTGTTGCTGAGAATTTAGATAAGTGGATGC
>CAYPHN010000357.1:0-3424 GCA_964410265.1 uncultured Flavobacteriaceae bacterium
TTAAGTATAAACCCTTGATTGTGTAAATTTTCAATTTTAATGGAAGGGTCTTTACTTAAGTATTTTCTTAAATGTGAAATAAAAACATTTAAGCTTTTTTTGCTAAAAAAATCATTTTTACCCCAAATATTATTTAAAATCTCCTTATGAGAACACAATTGATTTTTTTTCGATATAAGCAGATACAATAACATATTTTCACGAAAGGTTAACTGCTTAGTAAAACCATCTTTAAAAACCAATTTTAGATTGCTTTTGTTATAAGTATACTCTCCAATTATAATTTCTTTAATATCAATGCTCGAAGCGTTTTTTTTAACGGATAAAGTATGTAAAAGTGTATTTAATCTAACTACCAACTCTTCTTCATCTATCGGTTTCTTTAAGTAATCAACAGCCCCCAATGCAAAGCCTTTTAAAACATCAATTTTTAAGGAGCGAGCAGTTAAAAAAATAAATGGTGTCTCCGTAAAATGTTGCTTAATTTTATTTGCCAAAGTAAAACCATCCGTATCGGGCATCATTACGTCTAAAACGATCAAATCGAAATATTCTCGTTCTAGAACTTCAAATGCTGATTTGCCATTTTTACTCCAAATAACATCAAATTCCTTCATTTTTAAGTACTCCGAAAGCAAATATCCTAATGATTCGTCGTCTTCTACTAATAATATTTTTTTGCTATTTTTCATTTTTAATCAATGGTAGGCTAATAATAAACTCAGACCCCTGGCCTAAAGTACTTTTTACTGTTATTTTCCCTTTATGCAATTTTACAATTCTTTTTGCATAATTCAATCCCAAACCATATCCTTTTACATTGTGAACATCTCCTGAAGATACCCTATAATATTTATCAAAAATATTCTTTTTATCATTATCTGAAATACCAATACCATTATCCTTCACACTAATGATTAACCTTTTTCCTTCTTGAAATACCAAAAGAGCAATTTCTATCTTTTCATTTGAGTACTTTTTAGCATTTTCTAAAAGACCGTTTATTGCATTTTCTAAATGATAAGAATTACAATTAAGCATATAAATTTCACCCTTAACCTCACTCAAAAATTGAATATTTTCCATTGTGGCTATTTTTTTAAAATCTTTAATCAAGTTTCTAACAACAGGATTAAAATCTATAACTTTTCTTTCAATAAAATTTCTTTTACCCTCTAAACTTGCTAATTCCAAAACTTTTTCTATTTGATTTTTAAGTTTATCGACTTGACTTCTAATCAAACTAACCAACTCCTTATTTTCATTTTCTGTTTTTTCCAATAAAATCTTAGAGGCAATTCCTATAGAAAAAACTGGAGTTTTTAATTCATGTGTAAGGTTATTAATAAACTCATTGGTTATTGTTATTAGATTTTTTTGCCAATAAAATGATTTAAGAACCCAAATTATCACAAATAAAATTGCTACAATAAAAAGCAAACTGGGTATGGTTAGACCATTTAATTGAGATAAAAAATATTTGTTCAAATTTTTAAATTGAAGCTCTAAAATTAATCTTTTTTTTACCAATGATGGTAAATATCCATCAAGCACAATTTGATATTTTAAAAGTGCGTCTTCATTGTTATATGACTTAGGAGATAATAAATATTCTGTTGTATCTTTTGCATATAAAGTATAAGTAAACTCTGATTTTATGCCTTGTTGTAGAAGTTTCTCTTTTAAAAAATCATTTAAAAAATAACTTGAGGCATCATAAACACTATCAATACTTAACTTGAAATAGGTATTGTCTTTTGTAATAGCTTTTCCAACCAAGAAAGTCAACTCGTTAGATTGACCAAGCACTTCTTTGATTTCATTTACCGCCAAACCAATTTTTTGATTGAACTGAACTTTGGCAAGATTTAATCCAATACGCAAGTATTGATATTGCACAATTGCAATTCCAATAATCGAAATTATAAATATTATAAATATTACTATATGAAACTTTTTCCCATTCATAGAACACTAATATCCATAAAATACATTTATAAAATAGTTTTTTTGTTTATCATTAATCTTTTTAACCTTTCATTAATCTTTTTAAACTTTCATTAACCACAATCTATTAACTTTTGCCATAACTTAGCCGTGATAATAATAATTAAGTAAAAAAGTATAAGTATAAAAAAAGCTAGCTTCTAAAGTTAGCTTTTTTATTGAAGCGATCATAAATATTTAAATTAGAGTTATCAAATATGTTCAACCCTCAATATCGGCCTTGTAATAAATGGGTATCGTAAAAAAATAATAGAGCCCAATGAAACGTTATACATTCTTGATTATTTTATTTTATTTGAATTCTTGCGGTGATAAAAATAAATTGTTCGAATTAAAACAAGATACTGGAATTAAGTTTAGCAACACCTTAACCCCAACGCCATCTTTAAATATTCTTACTTATCTCTATTACTATAATGGTGCAGGAGTTGCTTCTGCAGATTTTAATAATGATGGCTTAATAGATCTTTATTTTACAGGAAATCAAGTTCACGACAAACTATATTTGAATAAAGGGAATTTTCAATTCGAGGATATCACCGAAATGGCAGGAATAAAGAATTTTGATGGATGGACAACCGGAGTAACTCTTGTTGATATCAATAATGATGGTCTTTTAGATATTTATATTTGCAAAGTTGGTAAGTATCAAAATATTGGAGGAAAAAATCTGCTATATATAAATCAAGGTTCTTCTGGTGAAAATTCTCTAACTTTTAAAGAAGAGGCCAATGCATACAATTTGGATATTGTCAGTTTTGGTACACAGGCCTCTTTTTTTGATTACGACCTTGATGGAGATCTGGATATGTATTTACTAAATCATTCTGTTTTTCCTAACAGAACATATGGAAATGGAAAATTGAGACGTAAATTGGATAGTCTTTCGGGCGATAAACTTTTTAATAACGAAAATGGAAAATTTATTGAAGTTTCAAAAGAAGCAGGAATTTTTCAAGGTAAAATAGGATATGGATTGGGTATTTCTATAAGTGACCTCAATAATGATGGATATCCAGATATCTATATTGGGAATGATTTTTTTGAAAATGATTATCTCTATATGAATCAAAAAAATGGAACTTTTAAGGAGATTATTTCACAAAATGAGACAAAACTAGGTCATACAACCCACTATTCAATGGGTAATGATATCGCCGATATAAATAATGATGGACTAACAGATATCCTTTCATTAGACATGCTCCCTGAAAATATTGAAACTCTTAAAACGTCGGGGTCAGAATTTAACAATCAAATTTATGATCAATATTTGAAGAATGACTATCGTCCTCAATATATGCAAAATACCATGCATTTAAATTTGGGTAATACATCTTTTTCGGAAATTGCATTTTCTTCGGGTATTGCTTCTACCGATTGGTCTTGGGCGCCACTTATTGTTGATCTTGATAAT
>CAYPHN010000358.1:0-3421 GCA_964410265.1 uncultured Flavobacteriaceae bacterium
ATTGATCAAAATGATAATAGAAACGAATTGGTAAAGCTTCTCTTTGTGCAATCTCTCCTGTTTGAAGATCAGGTAAACCTGTTCTTCTATAATCAAACCAAGCTTCAGTTGCAGCCGTCCAACTTGCGATCCATTTTTGCTCCATAATTGACTCCAGACCCGTATAAGGTGCACCTCCGATGTAATCATTAAAAGCACCTCCAATATCCCATGTGTTAAAAGATTCTTGTATTCCTGCAGCATAATGTGCTTCTGGGCTTCCTGCACCCCAACCATATAAGGCCGCTTCAGAAAGTACAAAATGTACTTCAGCAGCAGACATCATACGCATCTGTAATAATGGACCGTTGGTATCCTTATATATATCACTTAACTGAGAAGCATGTGGGTTCAACAAGCCTTGACCTAAATTTGGATTTAAATTATATATTGGCGCTGATTTAGTTGAAGGAGGTATACCAACATATTCAGGGTCATAATCAACTGACTCAAGCGCTGTTGCTTCATAATCATCTGCAATATCCTGAGAAATGAATCTTTCACCATTTAATACAAAATCTACACCACTTCCTGCTACCAATACCAAAGGTATTTCTATTTTATTCGCCCAAACTCCCAAACGAGGATCATCCAAATCCTGCATAGCATTAACTAAAGTAGAACATAATTTACTTCTATTATATTCACCCGCTGGATCAATATCAAAAACGGTATTAGAACTCCATGAATCTCTTTCAGATGCCCCAATAAAACCTACTGTCGCATCATCTGCTGCACTGGTAATTAAAGGATATTTACCCGGATCAGTAGCTATTTTGTTAATTCCTTCTTGGGCTATATTTGGTTGTTTTGCAGAAAGTCTCATATAATATCTTAATGCTAATGAATTTGCAAATTTTCTCCATTTAGAAACATCACCGTCAAACAATACATCTTGTGTTGCATCAATATTGTCATAAGAACTTTGTTCTTGTGATAAAAGTGTATTTGCTGTTTCCAAGTCGGCTAGAAGGGCAGCGTAAATTTCCTCTTGTGTGTCAAACTTAGGCTTATTAAGTTTTGAGTCAACTTCAACTAATAAAGCTTCCGAAAAGGGAGCATCTCCCCAAAGATCTGTTATCATACCAATAGTATATGCTCGCATTAATAGACCAACACCTTGATGGAACTTATAATCACCTGCAACTGCCTTATTATAAAACTCATCTGCATTTCTTAAGATACCATAGTACCCAGACCAAGGTTGACTGTTAACATCCCACTGATAATCATTATGTCCACCAGACCAACCATCTTTTTGGGTATGTTGCATAACACCGGCTATATGACCAAACCCCAAATTAATTACATTTTGTGACATACCTGTTATGATAGTAGGTAGTAATAAATTAAGGTCAGCAACATTAGGGTCAACACCATTTGGGTTTATATTCAGTTCATCCAAATCTCTACAAGATGAAGCTAAAACCAACACCAAGCTTAAAATAATTATAATTTTATTTTTTATTATTTTCATAATCTTAAATTTTTATTTTTTTAAAAAGTAAATCCAACTTTAAATCCAATAGGAATAACCCATGGATTCACATTATAAAACTCTATCCCTTGACTAAAGCCACTACCACTTTGTCTATAAGCACTTTCTGGATCTATTCCAAATTTAGAGGATTTGGTCCATATCATAATGTTACGACTATAAACAGAGAAATTCACATTCTGCATCCCTATTTTATTGGCAATTTTATTATCTAACCTATAACTTAAAGAAATTTCTCTCAGTTTAACATAGTCCGCATCAAATATACTATTTCTACTTACATCCCATGGAAAACTCGCTGGAAATGGTAAAAATACAGTACCATCTTCACCTAAGTTTTCAGTATATGTACCATCACCGTTATCAAAAACACCTGGTGCAAAGAAACCATCAAAAACTTCAACACCGCTAAAGCTTTCAGGAAAACCACCAAAATCTGGAGTTGGTCCACCAACCGGTCTTAACCTATCAGCAAATAACAATTGGTCTGCATTGTCAAGTACCCATTGCTTCAATTCTGGGCTTGGGCCACCACTCAATTCACCTGGATTAACAATTTGGTCAAACCAATCTTGATTAATATAAGCAGATGTAAACCTACGCCATGTTCCTGAAACAAATTGGCCACCAGATCTCCAATCAAAAGTCATATCTAAAGTAAATCTTTTATATGACAATGAAGTTTGTGCACCTAAAATAAAATCTGGATTGTAATTACCCATTTTGGTCAATTCATCTTCTACGATCCATTTTGAATCAAATCCCGAACCTAAAATTGGATATCCAAAATAAGGAGAGTTTTCATCTTTTACTCTTTTTATGGCATTACCATATATATTACCTACCAAACCATCTTGAATTGCACCATTATCTACAGCTGTACTACTATACCCTTCTACATAACCCACAGATCTTACTTTTTCAGAAGACCAAAAATTAATAAAATCAACGTCATCTTCTAATCTTTTAATTACTGTTCGTGTTGTAGTAAAATTAAAATCAATATTCCAAGTCCAGTTTTCTGTTTTTATAGGAGTACCTCCTAATAAAATTTCCCATCCTTTACTTTGCATCAGACCAGCGTTAATTTGTGCTCTACTAAACCCATTAGATGCAGCCAATGGTATAGTTAATATTTGATCTATGTTGTCTATAACATAATAAGTACCTTCAAATCGCAACCTGTTATTAAACATTTTTATATCGGTACCAAACTCAGTTGAACTAGCTGTCTCTGGTCTAAGGTTAGGTGACAATAATACAGAAGATTTGCCTAACCTAGGCGCGTCGCCCCACTGACCGGCATTACCATAAACATTTTCCAAACGGTAAGGTCCGGTATCATTACCTACCTGAGCCCAACCACCTCTTAATTTAAACATATTAACATTTTTACCCATATCAAACACTTCGTTTACTAAGAAACTTAAAGAAGCTGAAGGGTAAAAATAGGATCTATTCTCAGCTGGTAAGGTACTTGACCAATCGTTTCTAGCCGTTAGATCTAAATACAACATATTTTTATAGCTTAGATTTACTAATCCATAAATACTATTGATGGCCTTTTCACTTCTGCTATTTCTGTATTGTAAAGCTCCTGAACTTATATTTTCAACGGTAAAAAGATTTGGAACTATCAAACCGGCGCCGCTTGCTGCACTATTGCTGATATTATTTCCTGCCTGATAAAGAATATTACCACCTACAGAAGAAGAAAGGCTAAAGTTTTCCCAATCTTTTTTATAAGTACCCATAATCTCCATATTGGTTTCTAAGAAAGTACTATTATTAATTCCATAAGTTCCATTATTATTTTCTCTAGAATAACCTGGAGCTATTTTTGTTTCTCTTACCTCATCGGATTTATTTAACAAATACCGTCCC
>CAYPHN010000359.1:0-3379 GCA_964410265.1 uncultured Flavobacteriaceae bacterium
CATTGACTATATTTCCTTCTGGATCTATCAATATAAATCTAGGAATACCCATAATGCCGTAATCACTTACAAAATCAGATTTCCAGTCGTCTGGTGCAAACAATTGGATGCCTGACAATTCTTTTTCTTCTACCATGGTTCTCCATTTGTCATAATCCTTTTTCTTGTCTATGCTCATGCTAACAAAAGCAATATTTTTATTACGATACTTTTCTTCAGTAGCTTTTAATGCAGGAATTTCAGCAATACAAGGGCCACACCAAGTAGCCCAAACGTCAATATAAACATATTTTCCTTTTAGGTCGTCTAAGGATGTTGTGCCTCCATTAAAATTTTTATATACAGTAAATTTAGGAGATAATTTGCCTTTGCTGAGCTTTATAAGTTTGTTATATTTATCTGTAATGTCTTTTTTATGTGCTTCATCTGTAGAACTGGCCATAAATGTATCAAAGTATTTTTGTAAATCGGAGGTATATGAAATGCCATATTTAGCTGCACCAAATAAAAGAAACTCTTTTACTTTTGAAGATTTGACTTCTTTTGATACTACATTTAATAAAGCTATATCTTCTTCAATACCTTGTTCTTTCGAGAGTTCACTTCCTTTTTGTCTATAATAGGTTGTTATATAACTTTTATAGGTAGGTACTTGTAATAAGTTTTCATCTTCCAAATTAAGATCTTTTTCAAATGCATAAAAGTTGTCTGATGCATTATAGGTTTGATCTTTTGAAATATATCTTTTATAGGGTTCATGCAATTGCAAGTTTGCCGCCCATCCGTAAGTAATAGAAGCTTGTTCAAGAGCCTTAAAGTCACGGTCTAAATTTTGTTGTTTATTTAAATAATCGGTATTTAATACTTTGATCGAGTCCATTTTAGCAACATATTCTGCTTCATCTAAAGTTCCTAGGTATTGGTACGAATTTAATTTCCCTAAAGCTTCTTTATTCAAGTAAACTTGCGCTAAATAATTGTTTTCAATACTACCGTTTCCTGAATATATTATGGATTCATCAAACTCTTTGGTATCTATTCTCAAATTTAGATTGTAATCGGGTTTTAAATAAAACTTAGACGTTTCATTTCCGTATTTAAAAGTATAATAGCCAGTTGTAATTTTTTGTAAAGTATCAGAAAAAGTACCGTCGGCATGCACTTCAATTTCCTTTATTTCTTTATCGCTATTGCGGATAGACAGTTTACCTCCATCCGTATTTTCAATTTTCCCACTAAATATGGCATAATCCGAAGAGTTTTCTTCCTTGGCACAAGAAAGAATCGCTAATACAAAAATCGCGTAAAATATTTTTTTCATAATAAGTAATTAATTATTAGTACTCAAAAATAGTATTAAAATTGAAATAGGCAATATTTTTTGATCCAGTACTTATTTTGTTATAAAATTTTATTTATTCCACTTTTATTATTTTGCTAATGGAAACGGGTAAGCCATTTTCTTTAAATCCCTCAATACAAATTTCAAAATCACCTTTTAGATCTGATGTATAGAAAGAATAACTAGATATTTTATTTAGCTTAAAATCCGGTTCCCATACCAACTGTGACCTATAGTCGGGTATTCTATCTAAGTTATTACTTGAATCATAAACTTGATTAAAATATTTCTTATTAACTAATGGTTTGAAAAGTTCTATTTGTTTTCCCTCATGCATTGCTGGTATTTTATTATAATTACCATCAAAGGTTTCTAAGAGTATAATTCCTTCAAAAACTTGCGATCCATATACATATTGTTCATTTACAACACTTATTTTTTTAATACTACTCGATTTAGCATTGACAATATCATTGTGATTTTGTACAAAAATACCATCAACCAATAACAATGATTTTAAACTCGACTCTACGTTATCATCATATACTCTAACATGAATGATAAAACCTTCTTTAGATTTTTTAATAGAAGCTTGTTCAATTACTTCCAAAATAGTTTCTTTAACCGTTGAAAATCTAGTATAGTCATCGAGTGTATATTCGTAAGTAGGTTTGTTAAAAAATGGAGGTGTAATTTTAATATTTACCAAGCTGTCTGGTTTAACGTCAGCATAGGCATTTTCAATTTGATTTGATATACTATGCTGTAATATTAATTTCTCAATAGCTGGAGTAATGATAAATTGCTCAAAATTTAATGTGCTATAATCTATTGTAGCAGGTTCTGTAAAGTTAAAATCATATTGATCTTTATGCTTATCAATTATTTGAATTATAGCATTTTTATTTTCATATTCTTTTATTAAATTGAAATAAAAAACACCTGATTTATTTGTGTTGGACACTTTAAATATATAGTTTTTACCAGGTATTGATAATGCTACTTTTATATTTTCAGCCGGCATATTAGTTTCTTTAAAAAATACTTTTCCCATAAGCAATTCTCCTCTTAACTCAGGAATTACAATGTTTGATTTATTTGTATTTGTTCGGATATTTTCTTTTTGAGAATTAGATATAGCAAAATGTATGGCTGTATTTCTTTTTGGTGTTTTTAAAGCTTCTATTTTTTTAACTGAAATTGAATAATTACCTTTTGTAGAATTCATAAGATCATCAAGTGCAATAGTTACTTTATCTCTTGATCCGAACGTCGTACCATTCGTATTCAATTTTGAAATTGACGAATCCGTTTTACCTTTTTTATGCGTTGTAGTTTTCACAATGTTCTCTTCCTTGTTTGGAAGTATATCTTTTTGATCACTATGAAAAGGGTTTATGATACTAATGTCATTTTGGTAAAAATTATCTACGGCTGTATTTTTCATCCATTGGGTATATGCAATAATTTTATAATTTCCTGATCGTACAGAGCTTGGTATAAAAAAATCACCTTGTCCAACGCCATGATCAAGAATAATTTTATGTTTAAAAATTTCATTCCTTTCACTATTCACCAGTACAACATAAGCGATCTTGCTAAAATCACTCAATTTATCGGTTACGTCATTCAAACAATATACTTTGTAGTAGATGTACTCACCGGTTAGAAAAAATGTATCATTGTGATGTAAATAGATTTTCTCTTGCGGAATTTTAATACGTTCTATTGTATTTATAGTTTGACTATAAGAATAAATATTAATAGATACTGCAATAATAAACAAAATTGTTTTTTTCATGTGTTTAAATTTAATTTTTATTGGTGACACATGCTGCCTGCCTGCCGCAGGCAGGTTCGCTATTAGTCACCCAATCAAGTTGAGTGCAGGCTATTCCCTTGTATTTCAAAATTTGGTCTGCTCGTTTCATAATTTTAAAATTAATTATTCTATCCAAAATTCAGGTTTTTCACTTGTTCCTAGTACTGTACAATGGCCACATGCGGTTGGTACTACTAAAAAAGGACCTCCCACAA
>CAYPHN010000360.1:0-2210 GCA_964410265.1 uncultured Flavobacteriaceae bacterium
TGAAAAAAGCAATCACTCTTTATTCGCAAGATTCCGTTCAAGCGCCTTAGCAGACTTGTCCATCTGCTCGTCCAAAGACACCCCCTGGGCGCCTGAATTGGCATTGATCATGTCATTGATTATATCAATCTCCACAAAGCTTCCATTGCTACCCTTTCGCATAGCAACGAGGCTATTCCCCACTTTTAAATAGTTTTCGTTCTTTAATTCCATATTGTACATAGTTAAAACGGTGTCGAGCTTACTTTTTATAGCCCACTTACTATAGGGGCCTTCGAAAACCGATTCTAACATATCCATGGCCTCTGCAGTATCTCCTGACATTCCACCGTCTTGATTACTAGAGCCACAAGAAGCCATGACCGCTATTAGTATAACTGCTATAAAATTTTTCATTTTCATGCGTGATTGATTCTTATGAGTGCGCAAGTATAGTGCTTCAGTTTGATTGGTATTACCTTATTTAGACAAGTAGAGCGATTAGCCCGACCAACTGTTTTCTTTATCCGCTATAAAATCTTGTAATTACAGCGATAGCCAATAATTATTGCGCGTAAGGAGGGAATTACAGAATAAATTCTGGCTTAAACGAGCTTTAACTTATTCATAAGCTCTTCTTTGTAGGAATTACCAATAGGAATGAACTTTTTATCGTGCTCGATAATAATGTTAGGAAATTCTATAGCAGTAATCTTATCTAACCTGACAATAAATGATCTGTGTACTCGGGAAAAATCCGATGGCGGAAGTTTTTCATGGATACTTTTCATTGTGGAGTGAACAATATATCTGTTGTCCACGGTATTAATTCTTACATAATCTTTTAAGGCTTCAATGAAATAAATCTCTTTGGTTTTAACTTTAACAAGCTGATATTTTGATTTCACAAAAATGCTTCCGTCTGAACTTTTATCAGATTTTATGATCGAATAATATAAATCTCTCTCCTTCTTTATTTTAGTCTCTTTCTTGTGCTTATATAGAGCTATTTCTACGGCAGTTCTAATATCAACTTCCTTAAAAGGCTTTATAATATATCCATGTGGCTGGGTAATCTTTGCTTTAGAAAGCGTGTCACGATCGGCATAAGCTGTAAGATAAATTATAGGCACATTAATTTCTTTTTTTACTTGTGCAGCGGTGTCAATTCCTGTCATATCACCTTTTAGCATAATGTCCATAAGAATGAGATCGGGCTCCAGATCCATAATTTTCTCCACCGCCTTTTCACCCTCAGAGGCTGTACCTACCACAGTATAACCCAGCTTCTCCAACGTTTGTTGAATATCCTTTGCTACGATACTCTCGTCTTCTACAATAAAAATATTTGCTTTTCCGGTATTCATCAGGTTCAATTCTTAAATCAACTGTATGAAGTGCTAAGGTATTAAATTATTTATACCCGCTCTTGCCGTTATTAATTTCTAATCCAGCTCAAATTCAGATTTAATTTTTACACCATCAATCTTTTTTTCTTCTCCATTATCGTAGGTGGAAACAAGCAATAATTCCCCATCCTTGCTGTATTTCTTCAACGTGCCATCCTTCTTACCCATTGTATATTCACATTCCAGCCGCATTTTTCCATTGCTATAATAAACCCTATGTTTTCCATTTGCCTCCCCATCAAAAAACTCTCCTTCAAAACTTACAATTCCATCCTTGTGATAGTGTTTCCATAATCCCGATTTTTTTCCGTCTTTATATTCACCCTCTTCGCGGGAATCACCAATATTGTATATCCACTTACCCTCCTTGACACCATACACAAATTCACCATAAATAATTACTTCCCCACTATCAGAATACTCAGTAAGATATCCATTTTCAACTCCTTTAGTGAATTCTTCTTTTCTTAAAATATTTCCATTATCAAAATACCAACTCCACATTCCATGAGGTTTCCCTTGTAAATATTCTCCCTTCTGCTCAATTATTGAGTTTTCATGAAAATATATCCACTTTCCAATTTTTACACCATCCTTATACTTGCCGCTAGCCTTTTTAGTGTGTCCTGAATCCGAATTCATAGGCCTAACATAAAAATCCACCCATTCATTTTGCTTCTTTCCCTGTTTATCAATCATTCCTTGACCGGTCACAAATCCGTTTCTATATAATTTGGCTTCTATAATCTCTCCCTCTTTGGTATATTTTCTATATATACCATTCGGAATTCCGTTGACCAATGTCATTTCGGATTTAACCTT
>CAYPHN010000360.1:2220-3378 GCA_964410265.1 uncultured Flavobacteriaceae bacterium
GCTCCAATATAATATTCTTTGTCCACCGTTATATTGGTAAACTCCTTTATGTCTTCCATTAATTCACCATTTACATATTTAAACGTATTCAACAGTTTTCCATCATCAGAAAACTCTCTAAAAAAACCCTCCCTCTTTCCATTGATATACTTTCCCTCCAGTTTTACCCTTTTACTTTTATAAAACAATTTCCACACACCTACTTTTAGACCCTTTTCGTCTTTTCTATTAATATATTCCTGGTCCACCAAAAAATCCTTCTCATACTTTTGTATAACTATTATTAATGAGTCTTTATCATATTCATACGATTTACCTTGTTTACTACCATCCAAATAATTTATCTCTGCTTTGATACTACCACCCTTGTGAAAATATACCGAAAGTCCATCTCTTACATCATTCTTATACAATTCATCTGAAATAGTTTGACCTTCCCTATTGTACTTTAGTTTATGCCCATCTTTAACTCCCAATTTATAGCTGATAATAAGTGACTTATATCCCGATTTATTATAAAACAACCAAACACTATCCAATTCAAAATCTTTTCTATTACCCTCTGATTTTATAACTTTATTATCATAATACGTCTTCCAATAACCATTCGGTCGACCATTCTCCATGTTACCTTCACTAGATATATTGCCATTTTCATAATAAAACTTGTTATAGCCATTACTTACCAGACTGCTTTGTCCAATACCTTGGATGCTTACACAGCACAATAATAAAGAAATGAAAAAAGCTTTTTTCATGGAGCAAAAATAAGTAGTAAAACAATTTTTTGCATTACAACTTAACCAACTGTTATTAACAGATATATTATATTTAGTTATTTAATTTAAGTAATTAACTAATGTTAATGTATTGTTAGTATGTTGATTAATTTATGAAGAAGAATTTGCATAATAAGTTATTCAAACAAAATTAACACTGAATGAACATATTATATTACATAAATATCTAATTTTAAGACAATTAATGTCTTATGAACAATTTGATATTTTAACTAATTTTTATAAATATATGTGGATTTAGTATGAGCAAATGTTTAAATCTATGTTAAGTAGTATGTAAACTATTTGCTTAAATAATTTTGTAAATCCATTTATTTGTATAACCAAATTACCTTTCTATTTAAATAGAAAGGTAATT
>CAYPHN010000361.1:0-3365 GCA_964410265.1 uncultured Flavobacteriaceae bacterium
TTGTTGATGATTATATTGAATTAGAAAACTCATTTGCTGGAATTTCTAAAAACAATGGGGTGGATTTTGGTTTGAGTAGATTTTCTGGTTCTAATGATGTATTTGGTTATGTACGGTTAATTCTACCTAATTCTGATGCCTCAGATAAAAATATAAAACGAGGGGATTTGTTTACCAGTGTAAACGGTACGCAATTAAATCTAGATAATTATCGTGATTTGCTTTTTAATGATGATGTAGATACTTATACGCTTGGTTTATCAAAAATTGAAGATGGTGTAGTTTCTCCTACAGGAGTAAGTGTAGAACTAACGAAGTATGAATATACAGAAAACCCAGTGTTTATAACAAAAACCATTGATGAAGGTGGGCGCAAAATTGGCTATCTAATGTACAACAGTTTTACAGGTAATTTTGACGATGAACTAAACGCTGCATTTTTACAATTAAAAAATGATGGGATAACGGATTTAGTTTTAGATTTTAGATACAATCCAGGAGGTAGAGTTAGTTCGGCAACAGCTATGGCAAGTATGATTACGGGCCAATTTAAAGACGAATTATTTACCAAAGAACGTTGGAACTCTAAGTTACAAGCAGAGATTGAAAATTCAAACCCCGATTGGTTGATCAATAACTTTTCAGATAGAATGTCTAATGGTAATACCATCAATAGCTTAAATTTAACTAGCGTTCATGTTATAATTACTAGAAGCTCTGCTTCAGCAAGCGAATTGGTTATCAATGGTTTAAACCCATATATTAATATTAGATTAGTAGGTGAGAAATCTTCAGGCAAATACACCGCATCAGTAACTTTATATGATTCAGATAACTTTAGAAGAGAAGGTGCTAATCCGAATCATAAATATGCCATGCAACCAATTGTATTGGAAGAGGTAAATAAATTGGGCGAAAATGAAAAAGATGGTTTTGACCCACATATAGAAATATCTGAAAAATTAGAAACCTTAGGTGTTTTAGGTGATAGTAACGAACCTTTATTAAGAGCTGCAATTAATGATATTATTGGCACTCCTGCTAAGTTTACTACCACAAAGAATTTTCAATTTGAAAATGTTACAGATTCTAGAATGCATACCTTATTAAAAGACAATATGTTTGTAGAGAAAAAAGAATTAACTAAATTATTTAAAAGAACACAGATTAAAATAAAATAATTTATGCGAATTGATAAATATCTATGGTGTACACGATATTTTAAAACGCGTAGTATTGCTACAGAGGCTTGTAAAAAAGGCCATATTAAATTAAACGGAGCGAATGTCAAGCCTTCTAAAGATGTATTCTCTGGTGAAAAGTTGATAATCCGTAAAAATCAAATCAATTATGAGCTAATCGTATTGGGTGTTCCAAAAAGCAGAGTTGGTGCAAAATTGGTCGATATTTATAGAAAAGATATTACTCCAGAAACTGCTTTTGACAATCAAGACTTATTAAAGTATTCTAAAGATTATTACAGAAAAAAAGGAACTGGCAGACCTACAAAAAAAGATCGTCGAGATATAGATGGTTATACGGATGAAGAAGCATAAACTCAATCCAAATTATTGGGAGAATAATTACTTGAATCAAAATACTGCTTGGGATATTGGGTATGCCTCCACTCCAATTATAAAATATTTTGAAAACATTGATAATAAAAATATATCGATTTTAATTCCAGGTGCAGGAAATGCGTATGAAGCAGAATATTTATTTAAATTGGGATTTAAAAATATTACTGTATTAGATTATGCTTCTCAACCTCTAATAAATTTAAAAAAAAGAATTCCAACATTTCCCGATAATCAGTTGGTTAGAGATGATTTTTTTAAGCATCATAAAAAATATGACATCATTATTGAACAGACATTTTTTTGTGCTTTAAATCCTGTATTAAGAGCTTCTTACGCAGCTCATATGCATAGCCTTTTGCATTCGGGAGGCAGTATAATAGGTGTTTTATTTAATTTCCCTTTATCGGATGAAGGTCCGCCTTTTGGAGGTTCTGTAAGTGAGTACAAAAAACTTTTTTCTACTAAATTTGTAATTAAAGTTTTAGAGCCTTGTTATAATTCAATAAAACCTAGGCACGGCAACGAACTTTTTATTATTTTTGAAAAGAAAAAAAATTAAGCCATGAGCAAGTCCATCATATTAAATAATCAACAAATTAATCATAAAATTAAAAGAATAGCTTTTCAAATTTATGAGAATAATATTGACGAAAAGGATTTGATACTGGCAGGTATTAAAACCAACGGCTATGTTTTTGCACAAAAAATAAAAGAAGCTTTAGAATCTATTTCTCCAATAAAGGTTCATTTATGTGAGGTTAAAATCAACAAAAAAAAGCCTCAAGATAAAATAGAAACTTCCTTGAGTTTACCTGAGTTTAAAAATAAGTCTTTGGTATTGGTTGACGACGTATTAAATTCGGGAACCACATTGATTTATGCGGTAAAACATTTTTTAGATGTCCCATTAAAACAATTTAAAACAGCTGTTTTGGTGAATAGAAATCATAAAAAATATCCTATCAAAGCTGATTTTAAAGGTCTATCACTTTCAACTTCTCTTCAAGAACATATTACGGTTACATTTGCAAACAATTCATCAGCAGCTTATTTAGAGTAAGACCTCCATTTCATCAACAATATCTGTTACCGTTTTATTATCAATATGAATTATGTATTCTGCCTGATCATAAAAAATTGCTCTTTCAAATAAATGCTTGGCGATAAACTCTTTTAGTTTTTCCTTACTTAAAGATGCAATTAAAGGTCTGTTCTCTTTTTCCTGATATAACCTATCAAATAAAGTAATTAAATTTGCCTTTAAATATATTGAAATGGCGTACTCTTTAATTAAAGCCATATTGTTTGCATAACAAGGTGTGCCTCCACCTAAAGCCAATACAAAACTTTTATCGCTATTCAATAATTCTAATAAATATTTGTTTTCCTGCACTCTAAAATAAATCTCGCCTTTGTTTTTAAATATATCGCCAACACTAGCACCTTCTTTTTTAATGATATAATCATCTAGGTCGATGGCATTAAGACCTAATTTCTTGGCCAATAGCCTTGAAACTGTTGATTTTCCACTAGCCATATAGCCAAGTAAAACTATTTTCATATACTTAATAATTAGGTAATTTATCCAATTGAATTTTCTCCTTTTCAATTTATAAAAAATTGATTTAAAGTGCTGTAATATTTTTACAAATATCTTTAAATTTTTTAAAAAAAAAGCCTTGTTTTATTAATAATTGATAGTATATTTGCATCCGAATTAATTGACCTGGTAGCTCAGCTGGTAGAGCATCTCCCTTTTAAGGAGAGGGTCCTGGGTTCGAGCCC
>CAYPHN010000362.1:0-3332 GCA_964410265.1 uncultured Flavobacteriaceae bacterium
GAGATATTACCTATTTTACCATTGCGTAATACGGTGTTGTTTCCTGGAGTAGTAATTCCGATTACGGCCGGAAGAGATCAATCCATAAAATTGATCAAGGAAGCGAATAAAGGTAACAAGATTATTGGTGTTGTTTCTCAAAAAAATGAGGCTACAGAAAACCCAGGTATAGATGATATTTATACGGTAGGTACAGTTGCACGAATTTTAAAAATGCTAAAAATGCCTGACGGAAATACTATGGTGGTATTACAGGGTAAAAAGCGTTTTGAGATTGAAAATTTGATTCAGGAAAAACCTTATTTAAAAGCGAAAGTAAAAGAATTGGTAGAGGATATTCCTAAGAATAAAGAAAAGGAATTTGTAGCAATAATCGATTCTGTTAAGGATATTTCTCTTAGAATAATTAAAGAAAATCCAAATATTCCTACCGAAGCATCCTTTGCGATTAAAAACATTCAAAGCGATTCATTTTTAGTCAATTTTGTATCCTCTAACTTAAATTTAGATACAGCGGCAAAACAAGATCTATTAAGTATCAACAGTTTAAAAAAGAGAGCTTTAGCAACTTTAAAAAAGATGAATAAAGAATTACAACGCTTGGAGCTTAGTAATGATATTCAATCTAAAGTTCGAGAAGATATGGATCAACAACAACGTGAATATTATTTGCATCAGCAAATGAAAACTATCCAGGAAGAACTTGGTGGTGTTTCACATGATGAAGAGATTGAAGAAATGCAAGTTCTTGCCAAATCTAAAAAATGGAACAAAGAAGTTGCACAACTTTTCGAAAAAGAAATTGGGAGATTACAAAGAATGAATCCCCAAGTTGCTGAGTATTCTATACAAAGAAATTATTTAGACCTTATATTAGAATTACCTTGGGATGAATATTCTAAAGATAAATTCGATTTAAAAAGAGCACAAAAAATTCTTGATAGAGACCATTATGGTTTAGAAAAAGTTAAAGAACGAATCATTGAACATTTGGCTGTATTAAAATTAAAAGGCGATATGAAATCTCCTATTATTTGTTTGTATGGGCCTCCTGGTGTTGGTAAAACTTCTTTGGGTAAATCTGTTGCAGAATCTTTGGGTAGAAAATATGTTCGTATGTCACTTGGAGGATTACGAGACGAAGCCGAAATTAGAGGGCATAGAAAAACCTATATCGGTGCATTACCCGGTAGAATAATTCAAAGCATTAAAAAGGCAGAAAAATCTAACCCTGTTTTTGTTTTAGATGAAATAGATAAAATAGGTTCAAGTCACGGTGGAGACCCTTCTTCAGCTATGCTTGAAGTGCTTGACCCAGAGCAAAATACCGATTTTTACGACAATTATCTTGAAATAGGATACGACTTGTCGAAAGTGATGTTTATTGCAACTGCCAATACTTTATCTTCTATTCCATGGGCATTGAGAGACCGTATGGAAATAATCAATGTTAGTGGATATACCATCGAAGAAAAAGTGGAAATTGCAAAACGTCATTTATTGCCAAAACTTTTAAAAGAACACGGATTAACATCCGATCACATAAAATTAGGAAAGGCTCAATTTGAAAAAATTGTTACCGGATATACTCGTGAATCGGGAGTAAGAGGTCTTGAAAAGAAACTGGCCAAAGTTGTTCGATACGCAGCTAAATCCATTGCAATGGAAGAAGAATACAATATCAAAATAAGCACTAATGATGTTGAAGTTATTCTTGGTCCATCTCATTTAGAGAGAGACAAGTATGAAAATAATGAAATTGCCGGAGTTGTTACAGGATTGGCTTGGACTAGTGTTGGTGGCGATATATTATTTATTGAATCCATTTTATCTAAAGGGAAAGGTTCTTTGTCTATTACAGGTAATTTAGGAAAAGTAATGAAAGAATCGGCGACGATTGCTTTAGAATATATCAAAGCGAATTTAGATAATTTTGGTATCAAATATGAAACCATTATCAATAACAATATTCATATTCATGTTCCTGAAGGTGCTACTCCTAAAGACGGACCAAGTGCAGGGATTACCATGTTAACCTCATTGGTTTCTTCATTTACACAAAGAAAAATTAAAGCGAAACTGGCCATGACTGGAGAAATCACTTTACGTGGTAAAGTATTACCTGTTGGTGGTATCAAAGAAAAAATATTGGCGGCCAAAAGAGCGAATATAAAAGAGATTATTCTTTGTGAAGAAAACAAAAAAGATATTGATGATATTAGCCCAAAATATTTAAAGGGACTAACCTTTCATTATGTAAATGAAATGAAGGAAGTAATAGATATCGCTTTGTTAAAGCAAAAAGTAAAAAATGCTAAAAAATTGGTATAAAATCTTTTGATTACATATTAAAAGGTATTAAACCCAATCGGTCAGCTGACTTACTAGACCCAATAATAGGAATCGACCCAAGGGTTGAGATACCTGTCTTGCCTGTATAGGTAGGTTCGACTAAAAAAAAATTGAAATTAATCTTTTAGAGTCTCACGAATGAAATATTCTTGAAACGAGCTATCCTCGAGGCAGAGCTCCCTGCCTGCCTGCGGTAGGCAGGGAGTTCTTTTTGATTAAATTATAGCAATTAAAATTCTATATTGTTATAGATTTTTTATTTACTCCTTAATTTCTTCATAATATTTTTTTCAAACTTAATATCATCATTCATAATAATAAAAAAGTCATTTAAAAAACTTTTTGCCTTAGTGAACTGATCTTGATCATCAAATAGTGGTTTAAAACCATCTACTTTATCCAGTATTTCGCTCTTATTACCAATAAATTCTTGTCGTATCTGTTCAATTATTTTTGGATCTCTTTTAAAACCTCTGTACAATCTATCCGTTATTGATGCTACTAAAGGTTTATTATCTATAACAGAAACCACACCATAGCTGGCATTTACCAATCCAGACAAATCAAAATCATATGGTATAGGTGTGAATTTATTATTAATATATAAAATCTTTTCATTATGTTGCACCATGGTTGAATAATCAAGGTTGGCTATCATATATTGAAAAAATGCATTTCTAACAGATGCGATTGCATCCTGTGCCATAGGATGCATATCTCTATCGAGCACCTTGCCGTCTAATCTTTTGGCCATCTTTTTATCATCTTCAATTATAATTCCTTTAAGTTGATAAACCTTATTTTTTTTATTTTTAATTTCGGTAAATTCTAAATCTACCAATCTTGTTTTAAAATGATAAGGAGAAATTATTTCAAATAATCTATAGGCCATATATTCTTTAATTATATAATCATTCTTATCATTATTGGTCAAACATGGAAGTACTAATTTTAATTTTTTATTTCCTTTAAATAAAGTG
>CAYPHN010000363.1:0-3324 GCA_964410265.1 uncultured Flavobacteriaceae bacterium
TTAGTAAGATACTGAATATTTAGTCATTATGCAAGGAATCCGATAGTCATGTTTAGTTTTACAATCAAATAAAAATTTAGACAGATGAAAATAATAAAGATTTTTAAATGGATGGTTCTTGTTTTAATTACAACCTCTAGTTGTGTTAATACTAAAGGTAATTTATCTTCTTCTACTGTTTTAAAAGAAGATGCAATAAAACCAGAAAAGCTGTCTATTTCTCAAACACTGAAAGAAAATAGTCAACTACCAATTAAAGAACAAGTTGCTCTTTACCTGAAATTAAAAAAAGAACATCCTGATGCGTATAATTTTGAAAATGAAGATGAACTAACTATGTATGGTTATTCATATCTCTGGGGAAATGAAGTAACAGAAGCTATAGAAATATTCAAATTAATTGTTCAGCAATTCCCAAATTCATCAAATCCCTATGATAGTTTAGACGAAGGATATATGGTAAATGGAAATGACGAATTGGCGATACTAAATTATGAAAAATCATTAGCACTTAATCCTGATAACTTTAACGCAGAAGACCAGATTGAACGCATTAAACACCCTGAAAAAAAACCAGAAACATTCGCCGATAAATTTTCAAAAGTTTACTCAATTAAATCCTATAAAGAAGATTTGGATCAATTGGGTAACAAATTAATTGAAGTACACCCCAATGCACTTAAATTTATTTCAAAAAAAGACTTCTGGGAAACTATTGAACAAAAAAAATCACTACTCACAGAAAACACAACATTTAGTGAATTTTACTGGTATTGTCGCGAAATAATCGCCAATATTAATTGTTCGCACACATCAATGAGTAACTCTTTTCGAGAAGCGGATATATTGCCTGTATCTTTACGGTTTCCGATACAAACACTATGGATTAACAATCAATTATTTGTAATAGATGCTTTAAACAACAAAAATAACGTAGTTGTTAAAGATGAAATAGTAAGTATTAATGGAATTGTTGTTTCAGAATTGATAGATGATATTTACAAACATATTCCATCACAAGGTCATATAAAAACTGCAAAAAGACATACTTTCAATGCTTTATCAGCAAGTATGATTTCTTATTCGTTAAGTTTACCCACTACTTATAAAATTAAAGTAAAAGGAAAAGAGGGTATTATTGTTTTAAACAAAGCAAAGAAAGCTGAAAACTCATTCAATAACACATTCAAAAAACAGTGTGATGATAACCTATGTTTAGAGTTTTTAGATAACAATAAAAATGCTATACTAACCATATCTTCGTTTAACTACTACCCTTGGAATAATCTTCCCTTTTACGAACAATTTATAGATAATAGTATCAAAAAAATTAACGAAAAAGGTGTTGAAAACTTGATAATTGACCTTCGTTTTAATGGAGGCGGTTCTCCTGATGCTAGTATTCATTTACTTAAATATTTAATTGATAAACCGTTTAATTATTTTTCAAATACTACAAATTCTGAAAAAGATAGAGTATATACTACTTTTAATAACGGGTATAAAGGAAAACTCTATTTTATAATTGATGGAAATGGAAAATCTACAACAGGTCATTTTATGGCACTCGTTAAAGATTTAAAATTAGGGACTATTATAGGAGAAGAATTGGGTTCTAATCAATTTTGTACTGCAGGCCAAACAATATTAAGGCTTTCAAACACAAAACTAAAATTTAATGTCGCTAACTCAACATCTAAACTTACAATTTCATCGCTTCCAGGTGAGGTTGGGGTTTTACCAGATTATTATGTTACTCAAAATATAGATGATTATTTAAATAAAGTTGATGTAGTAAAAGAATACGCCTTGGAATTAACTAAAAAATAATCAAAATAAAACGAGCATGTTAAAAAGTTTATCACTCAAATAAATAGCCTGCACGCAACTTGATTGGGTGATTAATAACAAATCTGCCTATGCCGGCAAAACAGGCTAATCCCAGTTTTGTTAGCTAAATCTTGATTGTCACTTAGATTATTGGTAATTCCTTTGACTTAGTATGCGATGTAATGCTTTTTATTTAGAATAACCTTCCAATAAAATTGTGAAGTCGATATTGCAATTTTCTACTACAACTTAAACTATCGTTATTCTTACTTTTTTCTTTTTTAATCTCGAGTTGTTCAATTTAGAAACCAAAGTATCAGCTATGCTTACAGGAATAGCTACAAAGGCACAATCTTGTTTTAACTCAATCAACCCCAATTGATCATTGGTAAGTCCGCCTTGTTTTAAAAATAATCCTGCAATATCTCCTTTTGAGATTTTATTTTTTCTACCACCAGATATAAATAGGGTTTCCCAAAATACAGGCTTTCGAGTAGCTTGTTTAGAAATATCTTGCACCGCAGCATTTTTTATAAACTGAGGCAACGCTTCATTTTTCCACTTTATAACATATGCAGTACCTTTTGCTGCTACACGTGCAGTTCGACCATTTCTATGGATAAACTCTTCTTTTAAAAGAGGTAATTCATAATGAATAATAAATTTCATTTCAGGCACATCAATTCCTCGAGCGGCTAAATCAGTAGCAACTAATAATTGATTGGTTCCATTTCTAAATTTAATCAACGAACGCTCTCTGTCTTTTTGCTCCATACCGCCATTAAAACAACCGTGTTTTATTTGCTTGCTTTCTAAAAAAGAACTAACTCCTTGAATACTATCTTTTAAATTGCAAAAAATAATACCCTGTTCCTGACCAATATAGTTTAGTAAATGCAACAGCGTGTTCAATTTATTTCGGCTCGGAGAAATTACAGTTTTAACAGTCAATTTTGAAACATGAGTTCCTAAATAATTAATTGTTTTGGGATTTTTAAGTCCTACAAAATCGGGGATCTTAATACCTTGTGTTGCAGATGTTAATATACGTTTATTTAAACCAGATAATTGATTGATAATTCCTCGCATATCATATTCAAAACCTACTTCTAACGATTTGTCAAACTCGTCTAAAATCAAGGTTTTAATGGAGTCTTTTGAAAAACGATTGTTACTAAAGTGATCTGCTATTCTTCCGGGGGTACCAATCAAAATTGCAGGCAAATGTTTTAACTCAATTTTATCTTTAGACATCGATCTGCCTCCATATACCGCATTTACCTTATAACCCGAACCCATAGAGCGAATAACTTGTTCTATTTGAATGGCTAATTCTCGTGAAGGAACCAATATCAATGCCTGTATTTCTTTAGAGTGGGTAGATAAAGTGTTTAATAAAGGCAATGTAAATGCCAATGTTTTACCAGTTCCAGTTGCGGACAATATGATTGTATTGGAATTCGACTCAATACACATTATTGCTTCTTCCTGCAT
>CAYPHN010000364.1:0-3298 GCA_964410265.1 uncultured Flavobacteriaceae bacterium
TTCTAAATTAAACCAAGCTGTTACATTTGAACAGTTTTTACAGACCAAGTATGTTGGGCAAAAAAGGTTTTCTATAGAAGGTGGGGAAACTTTAATCCCTGCTTTAGGTGCAATTGTTCGGATTGGTGCTGTAGATTATGATGTTGAAGAATTTGTATTAGGTATGGCACACAGGGGCAGGCTAAATACCTTAGTAAATATTTTTAGAAAGCCTATTCGCGAACTTTTCAATGAGTTTGAAGGCAAAGATTATAGTGAAGATGATTTTGATGGAGATGTAAAATATCATTTAGGAGCAACCTTAAATAAAACACTAAAAAACAATAAGAAAATCACCATGAACTTGGTGCCCAATCCTTCACATTTAGAAACAGTTGCAGCGGTTACTGAAGGTATTGTTAAAGCCAAAATAGAAGAAGATTACAATGGAGATGCTTCTAAAATAATACCTATTATTGTGCATGGCGACGCTGCTATTGCAGGTCAAGGTTTGGTTTATGAACTCATTCAAATGAGTAAATTAAGTGGTTATTCCACTGGTGGTACTATTCATATTGTGGTGAATAATCAAATAGGATTTACAACAAATTATTTAGATACGCGATCTAGTACCTATTGTACAGATGTTGCGAAGGTAACCTTATCTCCGGTACTTCATGTAAATGCTGATGATGTAGAAGCCGTAACGCATGCAGCACTTTTGGCACTTGATTTTAGAATGAAATTTAAACGAGATGTTTTTATTGATTTGTTAGGTTATCGAAAATATGGACATAATGAAGGGGATGAGCCTAGATTTACCCAACCAAATTTATACAAGGCTATTGCAAAACATCCTAATCCGAGAGATATTTATAATGCAAAATTGATTGCTGAAGGAGTAATAGACCAAGATTATACTAAAAAAATAGAAATAGAATACAAGTTATTACTTGAAGAGGAATACGGAAGTTCAAAAGATGATAAAGCCTCAATAGTTATTCCATTTATGGATAATGTATGGCATGGTTTTATGCGTCAAGATGTAGAAGGCATGTTGTTAAGTGTTGGTACTAAATATCCTGAAAAGAATTTGAAATCCATAGCTCGAATTGTATCGACTGTGCCTGAAAATTTGAAATTTTTGCGCAAGGCAGAAAAAATATTGAGAGATAGAGCAAAAATGACATTTGAAACAGATCGACTGGATTGGAGTATGGGTGAGATTTTTGCTTTTGGCAGTTTATTGGAAGAAGGTTTTAATGTGAGAATTTCAGGTCAAGATGTTGAAAGAGGAACTTTTTCGCATCGTCATGCTATTCTTAGAGATGAATTATCAGAGAAAAAAATTAATCTATTAAACACGAACGAGAAGAATAAAGGTGAAATGTTTATTTACAATTCCTCTTTATCAGAATATGGCGTTTTAGGATTTGATTATGGTTACGCTATGGCAAGTCCGAATACCTTAACCATTTGGGAGGCGCAATTTGGTGATTTTAACAATGGAGCCCAAATCATGTTCGACCAATATATTTCGGCAGCCGAAGATAAGTGGAAACAGCAAAATGGTATCGTTATTTTATTGCCTCATGGTTACGAAGGTCAGGGAGCTGAGCATTCATCAGCAAGAGTTGAACGTTTTCTACAACTTTGTGCCAATGACAATATGACTGTTGCAAATTGTACAACACCAGCAAATTTTTTCCACTTGTTACGTAGACAAATGAAACGTAATTTTAGAAAACCTTTGATTGTTTTTACACCAAAAAGTTTACTAAGGCATCCATTGGCAGTTTCAAAAATAAAAGATTTTACTGAAGGCGAATTTAAAGAGGTTATAGATGATAATGTAAATCCTGATAAAGTAAAAAGAATGGTATTTGTTACCGGTAAGTTTTATTATGATTTATTGGCTGAAAGAGAGAAATTGCAAAGAGAAGATATTGCTTTCATTAGAATTGAGCAATTATTTCCTTTACACAAAGATAAAATTCAAAAAATAATAGATAAATATAATCATGTTGAAGATTATATTTGGGCACAAGAAGAACCTCGAAATATGGGAGCCTGGAGTTATATGTTACAACGATTTGAATTGAAAGATTTAAAAGTTCGATCTCGTAAATTTTACTCGGTTCCAGCAGCAGGATCTTCAACAAGATTTAAAAGACGACATAAAAGGGTCATTGAAAGTGTTTTTGATAATGTTTAAGAAGTGAGAAGTGAGAAGTGAAGTAAATCCTACAAGGTTTTGAGAACCTTGTATGTATTTTAATAATTATAAGCTATAATAAAATTAATTTTGAAATAAGTTCAAGATAAACTTAAAAAGATAAAAAATGATTTTAGAAATGAAAGTTCCCTCTCCCGGGGAATCGATTACCGAAGTTGAAATTGCAAGTTGGTTGGTTGAAGATGGTGATTATGTTGAAAAAGATCAGGCTATTGCCGAAGTAGATTCTGATAAAGCTACATTAGAATTACCGGCTGAAGAAAGTGGTATTATTACTTTTAAAGCAGAAGAAGGAGATGCCGTTGCTGTTGGAGCCGTTGTTTGTTTGATAGATACGAGTGCTTCAAAACCATCAGAAAGTGAATCAACAGTAAAGACTGAAGCTAAGGTTGAAAAACAGGAAGAAACTAAGCAGGCAGAAACAAAAACTACTTATGCCACTGGGACTGCTTCGCCAGCAGCAAGAAAAATATTAGTAGAAAAAGGAATAGATACATCGCAAATTACAGGTACAGGTAAAGATGGAAGAATTACAAAAGAAGATGCGGTAAAAGCTGTACCATCTATGGGAGAAGCGCTTGACGATAAAAATCGAAAGAGTACGAGTAAAAAGCTATCTATGCTACGACGTAAAGTAGCGCAAAGACTTGTTTCCGTAAAGAATGAAACGGCTATGCTAACTACATTTAACGAAGTAGATATGCAACCAATTTTTGATTTACGTAAAAAATACAAAGAAGATTTTAAGGCCAAACATGAAGTTGGCTTAGGTTTTATGAGTTTCTTTACCTTGGCAGTGGTAAGAGCTTTAAAATTATTTCCGGATGTAAATTCAATGATTGACGGAGATTTTAAAATATCCTATGATTTTACCGATATTTCTATTGCCGTTTCTGGCCCTAAAGGATTGATGGTTCCTGTAATTAGAAATGCAAATACATTGACATTTAAAGGAGTGGAAAAAGAGGTTAAAAGGTTAGCAATTAGAGCTCGAGATGGTCAAATTACTGTTGATGAAATGACAGGTGGTACTTTTACAATAACTAATGGTGGTGTTTTTGGATCGATGTTATCTACACCTAT
>CAYPHN010000365.1:0-3267 GCA_964410265.1 uncultured Flavobacteriaceae bacterium
AATATTGGTTATAATAAGGTAAAGATTTTTGTAAAAAATAAATTATATTTGTATACTTAAATTTACAACCAAAAAACATTAAAAAAACTAAAATGAAAAAAATTAAACAATTTTTAATGCTTGCAATAATAGCATTTACATTTGCCAATTGTGGTACTTCTGTGAAAGTTACTGATGCATGGAAAGCTGATAATATTGGTACCTTAAAAGGCGCTAAGATTTTGGTAATGGCTAGAGCAGATGATATGGTTTCCCGCCAACGTTTTGAACAAGAAATTGCGGAAAGATTAAGAGCTGATGGAATAGATGCGACCGAAAGTTATAAAAAATTTCCTGGCATGAAGCATAATGTTAATAAATCAGAAGAAGACATCAGTCAGGCAGTTCAAATAATTAAAAATGAAGGCTTTAAAGGTGTTGTCTTAACAGTTTTAAAAGATAAGACTAAAGAAATTGTAACTTCTGAAACGGGTGGTTATATGTCTGGTGGATACTACCCATCTCATTATGGAGGTTACTATGGTGGCTTTGGTGGTTATTACGGTCGTTCCTATTCTCCTTATGGCTATGGATATGGAGGAGCCTATGTTCCGTCAGAATCAAGAACTTATACTTCAGAAACATATGTTTTAGAGACTGTAATTTACAATCTTGATTTAGAAAAAGGTAAACAATTGGTGTCTGTTGTTTCAGTAGATATTACTGATCCTAAATCAGCATCTGAAGTAGCTCCAAAATATGCCGAAAAAGTTTTAAAAGCATTAAAAACGAAAACATAGAATAGTTTTTATCTTTTTAAGAATAAGCCAAGTATATACTACTTGGCTTATTTTGTCTTTAAAAGGTTGTACTTCTTATGAGTATTTTTTACTGAAAAAGTTAATAGTAATTTTGTTTTTGGATATACGAATTATAATTTTAATGGATTGGAAGAGTTTGAAGTGAATTTGGAAGGTGAAAACGAATAATTAGTAGTACAAGGAGATTTTATAATACATACTATTATGGTATTATAAACTTGATGTATGACCCACACTGTTGAATAACCTTTGGCACAGAACTTAATTATGTTGTTAAAAGAATAGGTTTTGATGGTTTTGCAAATAATAGTTTTGTTAGTGAATCATAAAGTAGAGATGCTTTACGGATAAGCTTTGGATTTATGTTTGATTTGTAAGGTATAATTGATAAATTATTTTAAATTAGCTCACTCAAAATTTTCCTAGTGAAACAACTTCTATCTTATTTTACTTACTTATTATTTTTATCTTTTTTTATTTTAGCCTGTGACAAAAAGGTAGAAAAAGAAAACTATAGTACTATTAATAATATTACACCCAAACATGTGGATGGATATGTTGGTGATAAAAAATGTACTACCTGTCATAAGAATGAATACAATTTATGGAAAGGTTCTCACCATGATCTTGCTATGCAAATTGCAAATGATTCTACAGTTTTAGGTAATTTTAATAACTTCAAAACTACCATAGATGGTGTAAAGTATAACTTCTATAAAAATGATAATAAATTTTTTGTAAAAACAAATGAAATAGACGGTAGTAAGCATGAATATCAAATTGCTTACACTTTTGGAGTTACCCCATTGCAGCAATATCTGATAGATTTTGATAAAGGAAAAAAACAAGTTTTAAGAGTAGCCTGGGATGTTATCAACAAAAAATGGTATCACCAGTATCCTGGAGATAAAATTTCTACTCACGATTGGTTGCATTGGACTAAAAGCGCACAAAATTGGAATACCATGTGCGCCGAGTGCCATTCTACGAATTTAAAAAAGAATTATTTTGTAGAAAAAGATTCTTTTCATACCACATATTCTTCAATTAATGTTAGCTGTGAAAGCTGCCATGGTCCAGCTCAAAAGCACGTTGATTGGGCAAATTCTAATTCCGATAAGGAAAACAATTATATTTTAAAAGGAAATAACCAGTTAGATCAATTAAACCTTTGTGCACCGTGTCATTCTCGTAGGGCAAAACTCACCAAAAACTTAGATCCAGGTTTGAAATTTGAAGATCAATATATGCTGCAAACCTTATCAAATGAATATTATCACGCTGACGGTCAAATTGACGATGAAGTTTATGTTTATGGTTCCTTTTTACAAAGTAAAATGTATACCAATGGTGTTAAATGTAGTGATTGCCATAATGTACATTCACTAAAACTTAAACTAAAAGGCAATCAATTGTGTTTACAATGCCATGTAACTGAAAATTATGATACACCCAAGCATCATTTTCATATAGGAGGTACTGAGGCAAGCCAATGTATTAATTGTCATATGACCGGGAAAAATTATATGGGTAATGATTTTAGAAGAGATCATAGTTTTAGAATTCCAAGACCCGATCAAAGTGTTTTATATGGTACACCAAATGCTTGTATTGAATGCCATAAGGATAAAACAAATACGTGGGCAGCAAATACAATAAAAAAAAATTATGGAAAAGACAGGAAAGCTCATTTTTCTGATAATTTGTTATTAAGTAATAAAAATAATTTGACAACAATTGAAAGAAGCAGCTTAAATAAATTTATTAATGATTTGCAATATCCTTCTATTTCATTTTTACAATAATGAACAATATAAATCTTTACTCCTTGCTTTAAACGATTCTTCAGCTTTAGTGAGATATAATGCCTTATTGAAGTTTAGATTACTACCATTACAAGATCGTGTGGCAATTGCATCTAAACATATAAAAGATAGTGCCAAGTTGGTTAGAATTGCTGCAGCACAATTACTAATTGGGTTTGATGGAGCTTCATTAAGTGTTGCGGATAATACCTACTTAAAAAATGCAAATATAGAACTGGAAACCATGCTCTATACCAATGCCGATTTTTCAACGGGAAGTATGCAGTTGGGAGATTATTATTTGCAGAATAATGATATTAAAACGGCAATTAAACATTATAAAGCAGCACTTAAAAAAGACAATTTATTAATACCCGTCTATACCAATCTGGCTTCAGCATACAGTTTGCTGGGTGATCATAGTAATGCCCTTAAAACAATAGATACCTGGATGAAATTAGAGCCAAATAATGGGAGAGTTTTTTATTTGAGAGCTTTGTTGTATTTTGAATTAAAACAAAATGATAAGGCCGTTGCTGATCTTAAAAAAGCCATTGAACGCAATCCAAATGATACGAGGTTTATGTATAATTTGGCAACCTATTATTTTCAGGATAAAAAGGATTTAATTTTAGCAGAAAGGTATATAAAATCTGCTCTTA
>CAYPHN010000366.1:0-3250 GCA_964410265.1 uncultured Flavobacteriaceae bacterium
CTTTAAAATCAATCTAAATTTAGATCCTAAAGTATGTTTACGTTTCGATGGATTTTAATTTCCAAAAATCAATCAAATTAATGACTCATCATTGCTCTTTTTGCTTCTGCCTCTAAATTTACATAAGGTGTGCCTTCAACAGTAACTCCAACAAAATCAATAATTCCATTATTAAACTTACTTGGTTGTGGGTACAAGCTACTAACAGCATCTGCACTGTCATACCCAATACATAAACCATCTCCCGATAATGTAAATTTCGCTGGCTGAGTTCTCATCGGTCCTTCAGCAACCACTTTATTATCTATGTATAATTTGGTTTTACCAACAGATTCTCCTTTGTCACCAGTTTTTTCACGAATAAATTCCATACCAATAGTATATTTACCTGGTTTCAATTTTACAGAAGATTCAAAAACTTGCTCTGGTTTAATACCTAAAAAGTTATATACATAATATAATTTCTTGTTTTTAATAAATAAGGTGTGACCTCCAAAACGTGAACCGTGAGCAAATACAACTCCTGAAGTTTTATTAGTTATTTCAACATTTGCCAATATTTTATACGAACGTCCTCTTAAATTTACAGCATTCCCTTCTGGTACAGCTGCAGCAAATGGATAATAAATATAACGGTCTCTTGCTGGTTCTGCAGATGGCCTTTCAATTGCAATAATTTCAGCAGCACTTCTATCATCTAATGGAAGTACATTATTTTTCTCTGCTTCAATAAACCAAGCATCTACTAATTCTTTTAATTTTTCTGGGTTTTCTTTTGCTAAATCTTTCGACTCAGATCTATCAACAGCTACGTGATATAATTCCCAATCATCTTCATCAAAGTGTCCTACACCAGAAAGCGGTGCGTGAATAGCAGCTGCTTTCCAACCATCTTTCCAAATTCCACGAGAACCTAACATTGCAAAATATTGTACTTCTTTTTGAGTTTTATCATTTGGTTTTGCATCAAAAGTATAAGCCATTGAAACTCCAGATAATGGCACCTGTTTAACTCCATTATGAACTTCAGGCATTTCTAATCCTATTAGTTCTAATAAAGTAGGAACAATATCTACCGAATGATGGTATTGATTACGAATCTCTCCTTTTGCTTTAATTCCTTTAGGCCATGAAATAACTAATGGATCATTGGTACCACCAGCATATTGTGAGTAACGCTTAAACATTTTGAAGGGTGCTGAAAATGCAGAAGCCCATCCTGTTGGATAATGCTCATAGGTTTCAGGCCCACCTAATACATCTAAGTATTGCATATTTTCAGATAATTCATCTGGATAACCGTTGAAGAATTTATTTTCATTTACAGAACCATTTGGAGAACCTTCTCCTGATGCTCCATTATCTGCAGCATATAATACGATGGTGTTTTCTAATTGTCCACTTTCTTCTAAGTAATCAATTACTCTTCCTACTTGTGCGTCTGTAAATTCAGAAAAACCAGCATATACTTCTGCCATTTTTGCGAATAATTTTTTCTCATCATCATTTAAAGTATCCCAAGGACGAACCATGTCAATGGCTTGCGCCATATCTTCACGCATAGGATTCATCGGTGTATTTACCGTACCTTCTGGTAAAATTCCTTTTTCTATCATACGACCAGTAACTATAGGCATCATATCCTGCATCAAATTTTCCTTTGTATTTTGCAATGTACTCTTTTGGTGCGTGGTGTGGTGCGTGGTTTGCTCCCGGATTGTACCACATATACCAAGGCTTTGAAGGATTTGTTGCTTGTTGATCTCTTAACATACCTAAAGCATGGTCTGCCAAGTCTTTTGAAAGGTGATACCCTTCTTCAAATTCTCTTTCAACAAAATGATTGTCTTCAACTAAATCTGGATACCATTGATTGGTTTCTCCACCAATAAATCCGTAAAAACGATCCCAACCCATTTGTAAAGGCCATTGTTTTTTACTTCCTCCAGATGCAACATCTTGTTCAGGTACATTGTGATTCTTTCCAATCCAAAAAGTACTGTATCCATTTTCTTGTAAAATCATAGAAAGCGGAGCTACTTCAGGCCCCATTCTACCATTTGCTCCAGGGAATCCATCGGCAGTTTCAGTAATAGCGGCCATCCCGTTTAAATGGTGATTTCTTCCTGTCTGAATTGTAGAACGAGTGGGAGAACACAAAGCAGTTGTATGCCATTGGGTATATGTTAATCCGTTGGCAGCCAACTTATCCATCGTTGGCATCTTGATACCACCACCGTAAGGCGACCAAGCTCCTAAACCTGTATCGTCATACAAAATGAATAATACATTTGGAGCCCCTTCTGGAGCGGATTTTGGCGTGTACGCAGACCAATCTGATTCGGAATCACGGATATCTAAGGCGATTTTACCGTTGAATTTAGGAGTACTACTTTCGACAGTAGTTGCTTCTTTTTTGTTTTGATCACAACTGATTATCGTTGTAAAAAACAACCCTAAAACAATAGATTTTAGGAGGTAAGATAATTTTTTAGTTTTCATTAATTAGTTTTTATTATAATCAGTAAAACTAATTCTAAATAAAAGTTAAAAAAATATCATTTGATAGTTTTTATCTTTTTTTTTATTCTGTGGATTGTTAAGGGAGTAATTCCTAAAAAACTAGCAATGTGTTTGTCAAAAGCTGTTTCAATTAAAATAGGGTTCCAGGTAATTAAATCTACATATCTTTCTTCGGATGTCATGGTAACAAATGTTTTTAAACGATAAGAAAGTGTGACAATAATTTCTTTTAAAAAGTTTAGATAGAATTTCATGACTTTAGGGTTACTATACCCTAAGGTTTCTAATGCACTCATATCAATTTTTAAATAATGTATCTCACCAATAGCTTCAATATCTAGCGTTTGAATTTCATCACAAAAAACATTTGCATCACCCATTAAATGTCCTTCGGCTCTAATAAAATTGTTTAATTCTTGTCCTTTTTCATTGATACTATATGCACGGGCTACTCCTTTTAATATAAATATTAGATTTTTATCTGTTTTACCACTTTTTAGTATAATTTCTTTATTATTCGAAGTTTTATATTTAGTTATTGACAAGAATACCTCAATAACTTCATCCTCTAAATTGGGGAAATATTTAATTAATAAATCTTTTATTGCTTTTTTTGATAATCTCATTTATTGTTGATTTTCAATGTTTGTCTACAACCAATAAACAAATACTATATTTAATAATTTTTTCATGGTAGTTTATTGAATTAAGACTTAAAAATACTAAA
>CAYPHN010000367.1:0-2305 GCA_964410265.1 uncultured Flavobacteriaceae bacterium
GATTCTGATCAATTTGGTGTAACAATTGGAGCACCTATTAATGATGATATTCAAGTAGAATTTATGTGGGCACAACAAAATTCTTCTGTAAGGGTAAGATATGGCATTCTGTACCCTACTGAGACAGAGGTAACCGATATAACCATAAATCATTATCAAATTGGTGCTGTTCACTCATTTGGTTACGATGCAGCGAAACCATTTTTTGGACTATCGGCGGGGTGGACTACATTTAATCCTGAAGAAAATGACTTTAGCTCAAACACAAAATTTACTATTGGTATAAGTGGCGGATTAAAATATTTCTTTACCGATAATATTGGTATTCGATTACAATCTCAACTATTAATGCCAATTGATTGGGGCGGTGTTTATTTTAGTGGTGGAGGATCAGGAGTTACAGTTGGTGGCACAATATTACAACTTAATTTTAGTGGTGGGTTAATTTTTGCTTTTGGCAATTAGATTGCTTAAAAAGATAATTTCTGTTTTCCTTTAGTATTTAGAGAATTTATTTACCTATTACTTAACCTAGTTTATCTATATGATTCTTTTTTGAATAAACTAAATTTAAATCCGATATTTGTTTTATAAACCATAATAAATGAATCTTTTAATTTTTGTTTTGGTATATCCGTTTATTTGGATATTTTCAAAAATGCCTATGCGCATATTATATTTTTTAACTGATATTATTTTCATTATTTTATATTATATAATTGGTTATCGCAAAGAAGTGGTTCGAAATAATTTAAAATTATCTTTCCCAAGTAAATCATCACAAGAAAGGTTAATAATTGAAAAAAAAGCGATCAAACATTTTATTGATACTTTTATGGAAATGATTAAATCTTTTACTATTTCAGAAAAAGAAATTAGGAATAGATTTAAATTTGAAAATTCTGAAATTGTTAATGATCTTTATCAAAAGAATAAAAGCGTTATTCTAATGGCTGGACATTATGCCAATTGGGAATGGGCTACACTACTTATTACAAAAGTAATACCTCATGAAAGTTATGGTGCGTATAAACAAATTAAAAATAAATACTTCGATAATAAAATAAAGCAATCTCGTAATAGATTTGGAGCTCATTTAATTGCGAGTAAGCAATTTGTTAAATTGATAATAAGAAACACAAGAAACAAGCATGTATCTTTATATGGTATGTTAAGTGATCAATCACCAAAATTAAATAAAGCCGTTTATTGGAGTCAATTTATGGGGATTAAAGTTACATTACAAACAGGAGCTGAAATCTTATCAAAAAAAATTTGATATTCCTGTAATATATTTAGAAACGGAAAGAATAAAAAGAGGGTATTATAAATCTGTAATTAAAATATTGGCAGAAGACCCAAAAGAGTTTGAAAATTACCAAATTACCGAATTATTTACAATGGAACTGGAAAAACAAATTCGGAAAAATCCTGAATTTTATTTTTGGACTCACAAAAGATTTAAATACACAAAATGATTAAATTTATACTTTGTAAAATTATAAAACAAAATTTATAAATTATATGCAACGAATAAGCTTTTTACTAATTTACCCGATTATTTGGTTAATTTCAATTTTACCCCTAAAAGTATTATACTTTTTTTCTGATTTGATATTTATTCCTCTTTATTATGTGATAGGTTACCGAAAAAAGGTTGTACGCAATAACTTAAAGTTATCCTTTCCAGATAAATCAGATAAAGAATTATTGCTTATTGAAAAAAAAACATTTCATCATTTTATTGATATTTTTATGGAAATGATAAAAGGTTTTAGTATTTCTAAAAAGGAAATGCGTAAAAGGATTCGTTTAACTAACCCAGAAGTATTAGATGAATTTAAAAAACAAAATAAAAGTATCATTATAATGGCTGGACATTATGCCAATTGGGAGTGGGTTTCTCATTTGAATTGGGTAATGGATTATGATGTTTTTTCGGCATATAAAAAGATAAAAAATGAATATTTTGACCGTAAAATGAAAAGTTCCAGAACAAAATTTGGTGCGCATTTTATTGCTACTACCGATTTTAAAAGTTTGATGGAAAAGCACTTTAAGGATAAGAAAAAATCTATGTATGGATTACTTTCAGATCAATCACCAAAATTAGGAAAGGTTCATTATCGGAGTAATTTTATGGGTGTTAATGTTCCTATGCAAACAGGACCAGAAACACTCGCAAAAAAATATGATTACCCTGTAATTTATTTAATATCAAATAGAATCAAAAGAGGTTACTATGAGGCTACAATTAAAATTTTAGCAGAAAAACCAAATGATTTTAAAGATTATGAAATAACAG
>CAYPHN010000367.1:2315-2625 GCA_964410265.1 uncultured Flavobacteriaceae bacterium
AAGATTTATTTTCGAAAACTTTAGAAAAACAAATTAGAAACAATCCTGAATTCTACTTTTGGACTCATAAAAGGTTCAAACACAGGGCTAAATAGTCTATGCCCTAAACTTTTTTTACTTGAACCGCATTCATTCCTTTAAGGCCACGTTCTAATTCAAAAGTAACTTTATCATTTTCTTGAATTTCTTCTAACACGCCACTTACATGAACAAAATATTTTTCTTGGGTATCCGTTTCTATAATAAAACCAAATCCTTTAGAACTATCAAAAAAGGAAACTTTACCAGTTCTTTCACTACTTTCTTCTTC
>CAYPHN010000367.1:2643-3238 GCA_964410265.1 uncultured Flavobacteriaceae bacterium
AGGAATTCCAATTTCTATACTTGAGGCGTCAACTTTTAATTTTTTTGAAGGATCTGGAGGAGTATCGGTTAATTGTCCGTATTCATCAACATAAGCAATCATACTATCAAAGCCTTCTCCTTTTTTAGAATTGGCTTTTCTCTCTTCTTTTTTCTTGCGTTTTTCTTCTCGTTTTTTTAATTTTTTCTTTTCTTTTTCAAGTTTATTAAATGTTTGTTGCGATTTTGCCATTAGTTATATTATAGGTTTAAAAATTTGAGTGTATTATTTCTATCGAAAGTAATGCTATAAAATCATTGCATTTGAATCTACAAATGGATTTCTGGATGTAAAGATATGTTTTCAAATTTAAATATGTATAATTATCCTAACTAAATTTATGTCTTATTGATGTTCAATGCATTATTTAACGGGTATAACACGCTTTTAATGATTCATTTTTTTAAGAATCATGCTCTTTATATTTCATTACAATAGGTTTTTCTTTTAATTTTATAAACCGCTTATTCTAAGCTCTAAAATTTATAAATATGAACAACAAAATGATTTAACCATAACTTTCTGATTGTCACAAATATTGTATGTTTAATTTTAA
>CAYPHN010000368.1:0-2986 GCA_964410265.1 uncultured Flavobacteriaceae bacterium
GTAAGATACTGAATATTTAGTCATTATGCAAGGAATCCGATAGTCATGATATATTAAAAGACTTTGACATTAAAGTACTGCGGTTTGAAAATAAAATGATTTTTCAACAAGAAGATATTGTTTTGAATGCCATAAGAGCTGCGTTTAAAAAATAAAAAATCACCACCCCGTCCGTCAACTGACGGACACCCCTCCTAGAAGGAGGGGAAAAATAATAGTTCACTACAAACATCATTTTAAAAAAGAATATTCCCCTCCTTCTAGGAGCCTGCCTGACCGGTAGGCAGAGGTGGGGTGGTTTTTAATATATAACATAGAGTTACTCTGACAAAACCAGTGACAAATACTTAATTCAAGAAATCTACTCACAATAAAAAACCCAATAAAATGTTAAATAACATAATCTTTCCTACATTTGTAATTCAATTGTTTTTTTAAAATACAACAATGACCAAATCTTTTTTTAAGAATAAAACCACATATACTTCTCGTTGGATTGTATTGATGATTGATATATCCATAAGTTTACAAGCATTTTTTCTTGCATATTTGGTTCGTTTTAATTTTACTTTAAATTTTGGCCCATTTGATTTTTTAAATCAACTACCTCTGATAATCATTGTAACACTTGGGAGTTTTTTAATAGTAGGCTCCTTTAAGGGCATTGTTAGACATACGGGTAGTAAAGATGCTATCAATATTTTTTGGGCGGTTACTTTATTGATGGTTGTTTTGTTTACAGTTTCTTTAACCACAAGAAATTATGATATCTATACGATTTACTCTATTCCACTTTCCATTATTTTTATTCATTATTTATTAAATATTGTTCTTTTAATATCTAGCCGTTTTATTTTTAAATCGCTTTTTAACAGAATTGTTACCAACTATAAAGTCCCTAAGAATATTTTAATTTATGGCGCAGGTGATTCAGGCTTATTAACTTACAATACAATAAGTAATAGCACTTTTGGTAAATATAAAATTGTAGGATTTTTAGATGACAGCAAATTAAAAATTGGAAAACAATTTAATCGAATTAAAATATACGACCCGAAAACCGTTGATGAAAAATTCATTAAAAAGCATCAAATTAATGAAATAATAGTATCCATTCAAAATATAAAACCTTTTAAACTTTTTGAAAAAGTAGATAATTTAACAGATTTACAAGTAACCATAAAATTAGTTCCTCCGGTACAGCAATGGATAGACGGTGAATTACAGGTTGGTCAAATTAAAGAAGTAAAAATTGAAGATTTATTAGATAGAGCACCAATACAAATTCAAAACCCAGTTATTCAAAAGGAGTTGGAAAACAAAGTAATTCTAATTACCGGTGCAGCAGGTTCTATTGGAAGTGAAATTGCACATCAAATTAGTAAATACAATTACAAACATATTATTTTATTAGACCAGGCAGAGTCACCACTTTATGATCTTCAACAATATTTTATTAGAAATAAGATCCCCAATTTTTCTGTTGAACTTGCTGATATTAGAAATAAAAAACGAATTAAAAGTATTTTTGAGACTTATAAAATAGATCTTCTTTTTCATGCAGCGGCCTATAAACATGTGCCCTTGATGGAAAATAACCCTTATGAGGCCATTAGCGTAAATGTGAAAGGAACTAGTTTATTGATGAATTTCGCAAAAGATTTTGAGGTCAAAAAATTTATAATGGTTTCTACCGATAAAGCAGTAAACCCAACCAATGTGATGGGCGCTACCAAACGTGTTGCTGAAATATATGCCAACTGTTTGAATATGGAATGTAAAACTAAATTTGTTACCACACGCTTTGGTAATGTATTGGGTTCTAATGGTTCTGTAATTCCTTTATTTAAAAAACAAATTGAAGAAGGAGGTCCGTTAACAGTAACACATAAAGATATCACAAGATTTTTTATGACCATACCCGAAGCATGTGAATTGGTATTAGAAGCTGGTATTATGGGTAATGGTGGAGAAATATATGTTTTTGATATGGGTGAATCTGTAAAAATATTTGATCTGGCTAAAAAGATGATCCATTTATCAGGTATGAAATATCCCGAAGAGATGGATATTAAAGTAACTGGTTTAAGACCGGGGGAAAAATTATTTGAAGAATTATTGACCAATGATGAAAATACAATTCCTACTTATCATCAAAAAATAATGATAGCTAAAACAGAGAATATTAATGTGAATAAAGTAAAACAAAGCATTGAAAAATTAATTGCTGCAAACTCTTTAAACAATATTGATATTGTAAGTACATTAAAAACTATTGTGCCTGAATATATTTCAAAAAATTCTATTTTTGAAAAATTAGATGGAGCCAAAGTAAAAGTGAAGCAATTAAAAATTGGATAAAAATTGAGTAACTTTCTTGTTTACAGTAAACATTCAACTGAATATTCCCTACTTTTAACTTGTATAAATTATAAAGATTAAATTAACAATACTTTGTTTATTCAAAAGGTTTAAATAACATAGTTTAAATTTAATATTAATGATAGATCGTCATAAAAGATGGTCTTCTTGGTTAATCTACCTGCCGGTAGGCAGGTAATTTGACCCTCGGGTAGATATTCCATTATTGGTCCAGTCCATCAGCTGACAGATGGGGTTTAATACCTTTTATTTTATTACAATAATTCCTATTTTATCCTTAAAAAATAATAATCTTATAAGGAGCATGTTAAAAAGCTTATGACTCAAGGAAATAGCCTGCACTCAACCTGATTGGGTGATTAATAGCGAACAACATGTGACCAATAAAAAACAATAAATATTAACACATGAAATTGGTTTTTGCAACAAATAATAAAAACAAGGTTATAGAAGTTCAACCATTATTACCCAAGTCCATAGAAGTATTAAGCTTAGCGGAAATAGGTTGTACAGAAGATATAGTAGAGACCGAAGCCACTCTCCAAGGCAATGCCAAATTAAAAGCAGATTATATCACGAATAACTATGGATATGATTGTTTTGC
>CAYPHN010000368.1:2996-3212 GCA_964410265.1 uncultured Flavobacteriaceae bacterium
GGCTTGGAAGTAAAAGCTTTAAATGGAACGCCAGGAGTGTATTCTGCTCGTTATGCGGGTTTAAATGCCACTTATAAAGACAATGTAGTTAAAATGTTGAGAGAAATGAAAGGACTTCAAGTAAGAAAGGCACAATTCAGAACAGTCATAGCACTCAATTTAAATGGATCACAGTTTATTTTTGAGGGTAGGTGCAAAGGTGAAATTTTAGAAGAA
>CAYPHN010000369.1:0-3211 GCA_964410265.1 uncultured Flavobacteriaceae bacterium
TTAGTCACCCAATCAAGTTGGGTGCAGGCTATTTCCTTGTGTGTCAAAATTTGGCATGCTCGTTTCATAATTCAAGTGTTTTATTCTAATCTACACTCAAAATTAATTGTTTATTTTCAATAATATGGCACTTTAACTATACTTTAACAGGCATCAATTTATTTAATAATTCTTACCTTTGGGTCATGAAATTTAATTTTTACAAATACCAGGGAACCGGTAATGATTTTGTTATTATAGACAATCGAGCATCTGTTTTCCCAAAAGAGAATACCCAACTAATAAATAAACTTTGCGATAGAAAATTTGGCATTGGCGCAGATGGGTTGATGTTATTGGAGAACTCTGTAAATTTTGATTTTAAAATGGTTTATTATAACGCCAATGGTAAATCGGGTTCTATGTGTGGAAATGGGGGAAGGTGTATTGTAGCTTTCGCGAATAAATTAGGAATAATAACATCAAATGCAAGATTTGAAGCAAACGGAAAATTATATTTAGCTAGTATTGAAAATAATATGGTCAGTTTAACTATGAATGATGTGTCTTCAATTGAAACCTATGAAAATCACATTTTTCTCAATACAGGATCTCCCCACCATGTTACTTTTGAAAACGAAGTTGCCACTATAGACGTATTTCAAAAAGGAAAAGAAATTAGAAATGGAAGTCCATATTTTGAAGAAGGTACCAATGTGAATTTTGTAGAACAGGTTAATCAAAATACATTTAAAGTAAGAACTTATGAGCGAGGCGTTGAAGATGAAACTTTAAGTTGTGGAACCGGTGTTACTGCTGTAGCTATTGCAAGTCATAAGTCAAATAAATCAAAGAGTAACAATATTAATTTACAAACCCTAGGTGGTAATTTGGAAGTAAGCTTTGATTTTGACAATAATTGTTATAAGAATATCGTTTTAAAAGGCCCGGCAACTTTTGTATTTAAAGGACAAATTGCTAACTAAATGAGATTATTACAAAATAACAAAGTAAAATTAAGAGCTCTAGAAAAAGAAGATTTAGAATTTCTATTTGAAATAGAGAATAATGAATCGTTTTGGGAAGTTAGTAGTACCTTGATTCCTTTTTCTAAAGACATTTTAAAACAATACCTATCCAATGCCCATCAAGATATATTCGAAGCGAAACAATTGAGGTTGGTAATTATAGATAGTTCCAGTAATGAAAACATTGGCTTGATAGATCTTTTTGATTTTAACCCGCAACACAGTCGAGCTGGAATTGGCATATTAATTTTAAAGAAATTTCAAAATAATGGTTATGCAAGTAAAACATTACAATTGTTTATTAATTATGCTTTTAACACCTTAAATATGCATCAAATTTACGCCAATATCCCTATAGATAATGAGCCAAGTATCAATTTATTTAAAAAAATGAAATTCACATTAATTGGCACAAAAAAAGATTGGATTTTTTCTAATGGAAAATTTAAAGACGTAAACCTATATCAATTGATTAAATCTTAACTAAAAATGAAAAAAATAATTGCTATAATTTTAATTTCACTTCTTTTAATAAGTGCCATTATTGCTTATACTTTTTATGGTAAAGTATATCATAAAAATGTAAATGAATCTACTTCTATACTTATTCCAACAAATGCAAACCTTGAACTTGTTGAACAATTACTTTCTCCTTATTTATCCAATTTAAAAAGCTTTGCATGGGTAGCAAAAAAGAAAAACTATCACAATAAAATAAGATCTGGTAAATTTAAAATTAAAAAAGGGATGAGTAATGATGATCTGGTAAATCATTTACGCGGTGGCAAGGCAGAAACCATCGAATTAATATTTAACAATCAAGATACCTTTGAGAAACTAGCAGGGAGAATTGCCGTTCAAATTGAAGCGGATTCTATTTCCGTTTTAAAAGCAATGCAAGACAAGAATTTTCTTAAAAAAAACAACTTTACAAATGCTACAGCTATAGCTATGTACATACCAAATTCATATGATTTTTACTGGAATACTTCTGCAAACAAATTTAGAGACAAAATGCTTATTGAGTATCAACGTTTCTGGAATAAATCAAGAATATCGAAAGCAAGTAAACAAAATCTAACACCAATACAGGCAATTACCCTTGCTTCTATTGTTCAAAAGGAAACTGCGTCTGTTGCAGAGCGACCTGTGGTAGCAGGCCTATATTTAAACAGATTAAAAGATTTTTGGCCATTACAAGCAGATCCGACAATAATTTATGCCATAAAGCAAGAAAAAGGTCAAGATATTGAAATTAAAAGAGTGTTAAACAAAGATTTAACGATTGACTCTCCATACAATACTTATGCTAATTTTGGACTGCCTCCAGGTCCAATTGGCATGCCCGATATATCTTCTATTGAAGCTGTATTAAACCCTAACCAGCACAATTATTATTATATGTGTGCGAGTATTGAAAAAATTGGACAACACGAATTTGCCAAATCACTTTCTCAACACAATATAAATGCCAGGAAGTATCAAAAATGGATAAATAACCAAGGGATAAAAAGATAATATGTCTTTTAAATTAAGTTTTTTTAATACGATTAAAAAGTATAGTTTTACTTTGTTCCTTTTATTTTATGTTACTAATTATGCACAAAAAAAGCCTTCATTTTTTCAAAAATCAGACACTTTAAATAAAAGCAGAAGGAATGCTATTTACATAAGTGAAGCTGCTGGTGCAAGTCTTGCTCTGATCGGTTTGAATCAACTTTGGTATGCCGAGTACCCCCGTTCTAAATTTCATTTTTTTAATGACAATTCTTCTTGGATGCAAATGGATAAATTTGGTCACGCCTATAGCTCCTATTTAATTGGAAAAATGGGAATGGATGTTTTGGCCTGGGCAGGCGAATCTAAAAAGAATCAATTGATTTACGGGGCAACTTTAGGCTTTGTTTTTTTGACAACCATAGAAGTATTTGATGGATTTTCAGAAGAATGGGGTTTTTCAACAGGAGATGTTATTGCCAATGCTTTGGGTACAGGCTTATTAATTGGTCAAGAACTTTTATGGAATGAACAAAGAATTCAATATAAATATTCTTTTAGTACCTCACCTTATGCACAAAATAATTCCGATAAATTAGGTGAGAACACCTTGCAACAAATTTTAAAAGACTATAATGGCCAAACATATTGGTTCTCTGTGAATTTATGGTCATTTTTTAAAGAAAGTAAAATTCCAAAATGGTTAA
>CAYPHN010000370.1:0-3187 GCA_964410265.1 uncultured Flavobacteriaceae bacterium
TTAAGTTGTTTGACCTATGAAGCCCAGCGCTCTTGGCGCAGGGTAGTTCACATAAATAAATCTTAGTCAATCTGTAACCAAATGATTTACATTACCGTCTTATAGGTTAATGGACAAAACTTCTGATCAGTATTATATTGATAAAATTCTTTTGGGTGATACCAATGCTTATACTTATTTAATTAATAAGTATAAAAACATGGCATTTACTATTGCAATAAAAATTGTTAAAAACACCGAAGATGCTGAAGAGGTTGCTCAAGATAGTTTTTTAAAGGCCTATGAAAAATTGGCATCCTTTAAGGGAGATTCTAAATTTTCAACATGGTTATACACTATTGTATATAGAAATTCGATATCAAAAATTCGTAAAAAGAAAATTATTACTACAGATATTGATAATTATATAATTGAAAATCACAGTACTGATTTTGATTTCCCTCAAATTGAAGCTATTAAAAAGGGAGAACAAAAAAAATATGTAACCGAGGCCATTAATAATTTACCGGAAACGGATGCTTTTTTAATAACACTTTATTATATGAACGAAAGCTCCGTAGAAGAAATTGAACAAATAACCGGATTTAGTAAATCGAATATTAAAGTAAAATTATTTAGAGCAAGAAAAAAGTTGTATAATGAATTATCTTTACTTTTAAAAAATGAATTAAAAGCGATAATGTGATGCAAGAGAAAAATAAGAATATCGATAAATTTATTAAAGATGGATTAGAGCTTGAAAGCACTTCTTTAGATTTCTCTAATAAAATCATATCTCAAATAAACTTTTTGGAAGAAGCCAATGAAAAGGCTTTGACTTCTTTATTGCAAAAGTATGGGCAAGAACAACCTTCTTTAAATTTTACGGATAAGGTGCTTTCTTCCATGACGGAAATGTCTCAAAATAAAGAATATCAGCCAGTTATAAGTAAAAAAGCATGGAGTTTAATTCTTGCTATTTTATCATCCGTATTCATTTATATTGCTTCTTTTATGGAGGTATCTACAGGTCAATTTAAAACAGTTAATGATACCATTTTAAAATTTGGAAATTTACTTAGCTTTGATTTACCGACTATTATTACTTCACCAATTTTGGCTTTAAGCCTATTTGCATTGAGTTCTTTATTATTTTTAGATTACTTTTTAAAAAAGAGAAAGTATACATAAATCACTTGATTTTTACCGACTTATATTTCCAATAAATAAACAAGAATTCTTATTTGTATAAAATCCATAAAAAAAATCATATTTTTTATAAAAACACTTGCAAGAACATTAAAAACAATTATATTTGCACACCGAAAATGGAAAATAAATTCCTCCTTACCTGCCTGCCGGTAGGCAGGGCTCTGACTGAGCTTTGGCACAACCGGTAGCATGTAAATATAGGATGTCAAAACAGACATTAAAATTATTGTAAATTCCTCCTTAGCTCAGTTGGTTAGAGCATCTGACTGTTAATCAGAGGGTCCAAGGTTCGAGTCCTTGAGGAGGAGCTGTTAATCAAAGAGTTACACATTAAATTGTTGTAACTCTTTTTTATTTGCACGCAATTTGCACGCAAAATTCGGGATCAAGCATTATTATGGGTATGTTCATGATTTTTATTTCAAACTTCACACTTGTTTAGTTAAATATCGAACAAGGAACAAGGAATGTCTATTTAAGATTTTTAACTTCACCCTTCAAAAAATCCTTGTTCCTTGTTCATTATTCAGATAGGTGATCCTCTTTGATACGGATTGTTGCCAGTAGGCGGAAACTCAAACCATTGATAGATGCTCAGCTGAAAAGCTCTTTTTTTATACCCAAAACTCGCTACAAATAAATTTCTGTATATTTATCTCTACTAACTAATTGTACATGATACCCTTTTTTAGAAAAATACGTAAAAAAATGGCTGATGATAATAAGCCAATGAAATACATGAGGTATGCCATTGGTGAAATTATTCTTGTAGTAATTGGAATATTGATTGCACTGCAGATTAATAATTCCAATAATACTAATAAACAAAGAAAAATAGAACAAGAGTATTTATTGTCTCTTCAAACGGAATTTAATACAAACCTAAAAAGTTTGGATGAATGTATTTTAAAAAGTGAAGAAATCATCAAGTCAATCGATGAATTATTAACATTATTAGAAAAAAATCTATCTTAAGAATGTCTTAAAAATGGGGATACTACACCCCCTCTTGAGAAGGGCTAGGGGTGTGTTCGTCATTTTGATGGATCAAGCATATAGAATAGGAAAAATCATATTGACATTTTTGTAAAAAAAAACTATATTTGAGCCCAAAACATTAATTAAACCATAAAATAGAAATTTAAATATGAAAACACTTAAAATTTATTCACTTGTATTATTTGTAATTATGTTAATGTCAGTTAATGTTAACGCTAAGGAAAATCAAGATAGAAGACCATCAAGGGAAAAATGGGATCAAGTTGCGATGCAAGGAACAGTTACTAAAATAGTGCCAGAAACAAGAGAATTAACACTTATGGGTACAAATGGAGACTTGGTTACTATTACTGCTGGAGAAGCTGTTGAAAGGTTTGATGAAATTGCAGTAAATGATGTACTTAAGTTTGAATACTATACTTATATGAAGGCAGAGTTTCGTGAACCTACTTCAGAAGAAATAGCAGAACCATTGGTTGTTATGGCTGAAGGAGGAAAAGCTCCGGAAGGAATGGATCCTGCCGCGGTTGTGGGAGCAGTAGTAAAAGCTGTTGTTTCTATTGAGGTACTTAATCGCCCTAATATGACAGCCACTGTTCGTGGCCCTAGAGGTAATTATGTAACAATACAAATGAAAGATGAAGCCTTAATTAAAGAATTAAAAATAGGTGAGGTTCTTATTTTAATATATGCGGAAGCAGTTGCAGTTTCATTGGAAAAAGTTGGTTCTATTGAATAAAATAAATACATTGTGACATATATGTTTACAATCTAATATGTATAGTTAATGAGTAAAGCATTCACGAAAGTGAATGCTTTTTTTGTTTTATACCAGTAGTAATACCAATACTTTCAATACTTCAATTTCATTTCATTTCAAATTTATCATTTCCGATAACTTTGACAGATTTTTTTGCTAGTTCGAGGGCTACCTGGGTGTCCCATCTAAAACAAAAGGTGACCCATTTATCAAATAATCACAAAAACTTAAAATAAT
>CAYPHN010000371.1:0-2950 GCA_964410265.1 uncultured Flavobacteriaceae bacterium
GGTAAGCTGAAAATGAAGTGCTTCGAAACGCCCAACGCTTCATACACAAACCGTTGGGCATAATTGAAAAAAATAATTTAATGAAACATATATTCTCTTTTATTTTTATAATAATAGCTTTCACGAGCTTTTCGCAAGAAAAAGCCAAAGAAGTTGTTGTTTATGAATATGATACTATTTTCAAAAAAAAGACTATTAAAATCATTGATACTGTTTATCAACAAACAACAATAGTTTTTCAAAATGACACACTAAATGAAACTATAGTTAGGTCAGAATATAACGATCTTTATGAAAAACTTCTAGATCAAAAGAATGCACACTACGATTCATCACTTTCATTTTTAGAGGTCTTATTTGCCATCCTATCGTTAGTCATTGTTATAATCCTAGCCATTAGTGCATATTTAGGATACAATGAATTTAAATCAATGAAAAGTAACTTGAAAACAGACTTAGCGGAAGCAAAGCAAGATATTAGTAAGGATTTAAATTCAAAAGCCAATGAAATTGCAACACTTAAATATGAAAAGGACATTACATTGATTAAAGAAGATATTATTAATCTTGAATCTTTTGCAAATGAGGCGAGTGAAGGATTCAGCGTAAAAAGATCGAAAAACAAACCTAAATTAAAAGGAATAACAGATCAACCAAGAAAAAAAGAGACTAACCCATTTAATAGAAAAAAATGAAAAATTACTACACTATAGATGCGTTAGAAATAACCCAATTAGAAGACAAGACTGGAGCTATATTTTCTGGGAAAATTACGTTTGCTCAATTACTAGATATTCACAGATTAACAGAAAGAAAAGAAAGCTTAATGGATCCATTTGGTGATTCACCAAAAAGGAACTTTGAGTTAGAAGAAAATGATGAATTTCAAAGACACTTAAATCAACAAAAACTAACCTCAATTCGTAATTACTTAAAAGATGATTTTGAAGGTGATGAAAAATTCAATGCAATTTTCCCTTCTTCTGTAATTCTATCAATTGATATTAATGACAATAACAATGACAATATTCAAGATTCTGAAATCGAAAAATTATTTACACCAGAACTAAACTCTTGTTTTGTTCAAAAAAAAGGACTAATATCTAAAATCATAATCCCCAAAAATAATCGCTTATGTTTAATAGTTGATGGTCAACATAGGTTTTATGGTATGAAAAAGTACTATGATGATGCTAATGATAAAGTAAGAGAAGAGTTAGAAAAATTTGAATTTATTTCTACATTTCTAATTGGTTATGACCCTTACCAAGTTGCTAAAGTCTTTGCTAATGTAAATTTCAATCAAAAGCCAGTTAATAGATCTTTATATTATGATATTTTTGGATCTTCGGCAGAAGAAAAAAACGAAATCCAACTTGCACACTTTTTAGCTCTTCATATGCAAAATAATGAAGATTCTCCATTAAATGGAATGATTAAACTTCTTGGAAAAGGATTTGGGTTATTCTCACAAGCATTTTTTGTTGAAAAAATACTAATCCATTTTAAAGAAAGTGGAGTTTGGTATAATTTGTATAAAAACTACACGAATGATGGTGAACTGTTTTTAGAAATTCCAGATTTTCTGTTCACATATTTTGAAGCAATTGAATTTAATTATTCAAAATCTTGGCCTCAAAAAGAAATTAGGGATGAAGTCCTTGTTTATTCTGCTTATAATTATGAATCTGTTCTATGTAAGACTACTGGAATTGGAGCTTATTTTAGATTAATAAAAGACATCTATCCATTAGTTAAAGACCTTAATAAGAATGAAGCTAAAGATGTTTTAAACACGTTATTTTCAAAAATAAAACCTGAAATATCAGTTAAGTTATTTTCAAAATTAGGAGAATATGGTCAAAGTGGATCAGAAGGATTACAAGTGAAATTATATAAGCATTTAAAGTATAAATATGAATTGTAACTATGCCCAACAATGGCTATAGTTAATACGGGTTTTGGTGCTTAACCCAAAGTTGAGTGCCTTGAATAAAGTCCGCAAAATTTTCAATTTTGCGTGTCTATTAAAAATAAAGAAAAAATTAAAAATTTGGCTAAGTGCTTAATCGAAAGTTCAGTCCTTCGAAATCCCGTACTAACCATAGCCGAGACGTTAGGGTGCATTAAAACCAAAATCCGAACAAGCAAGAAAAATCAATGAAAATAGAAATAGCCGAATCTCTAATTTATAGTTACCTGAAACATAATGAAGGTTGTCGATTTGTACAAACAAATTGGATGACAAGCGGAAAATGGGTAATAACTAAATATGAAAAAGAAAGGGCAAGTTTGCTCTTTAACAAAATATCTAATTCAGAATATTTCACTGGAATTTTCAAAAACAGTTCATTTGAACAATTAATTAAACAAGCGGAAATTGACGTATTAGGAATAAACACGACTGAAAATACAATTTACGGAATAGACATTGCTTTTCATTCTGCGGGTTTAAATTACGGGAGCAAAGAAGAAACTGCTTTTAGAATCATAAAAAAGATTTTTAGGACGATTTTTATAATGCAAACTTTCTTTAACGAAAATGAAAAATTCAAATCGTACTTTATAACGCCAAAAGTAAATCCTACAACAAAAGTTTTGATTGACGAATTGATGATTAAGGCTAAAGAAGTAATAAATGACGAATTTATTTCAATCGAGTTTATATCTAACGAACAGTTTTATTCAGAAATAGTTGACCCCTTAATTGAAAACACAGATGATGAACACGATACGGCTGAATTATTTTCAAGAGCAATAAAATTATTAAAATTAGACAACAGAAAAGAAAGTCCAAAACCGATTGTTTTAAAAAAGCAAACAAAATCAAGAGTTTTAGGTATTAAAAAAGAAATTAACGGAATGAAAATCGGACAGTTTGCTCAATATTCTTTCAGAAAAGCATTTGAGCAGGGTTTAATATCTGAATCTGAAATTAATAGATTACAAA
>CAYPHN010000371.1:2968-3175 GCA_964410265.1 uncultured Flavobacteriaceae bacterium
CATTTGATATCAATTACGAAATACTTAAAAATAAGAATAGAAATATAAAGGACGAAAAAGGGAGAATGAGATACTACGCTCGTGAAATATTTTGCGAAAATTATCATTTAACAAATCATTGGGTTGAATCTCATTGGGATTTATTATTAAATTGGCTGAATAAAATTGGATTTAAATATAAATAACGACACCCTAACAACGGCTATA
>CAYPHN010000372.1:0-3159 GCA_964410265.1 uncultured Flavobacteriaceae bacterium
AGGAAATTTATGGACAGAAGAAGTTGCAACCATGCCATTTGCTTTTTATATGACTTATCCGAGAGCTTTTGCCATAGCAGAAACATTATGGAGCAAAAAGCAAAATAAAGATTGGAATGATTTTGCTCGTCGAACAGAATCGCATTTTGATCGTTTTGAAGTCAAAAACACCAATATTTCACAAGCAGTTTTAGATCCTATTATATCCATTTATATAGAAGGCGAAAAGTTGATGTGTAAATTGGAGAATTCAATACCTGAAACTGAAATCTATTACACCGTTGATAATACTTATCCGGCACAATTTGGAATTAAATATACAGAACCTTTTGAAATACCAGAAGGTGATCTTGATCTACATACCCAAACTATTCGTAATGGAAAGGCCATTGGTAGAGAATTACACATCACAAGAAAAAAATTATTGGAAAGAGTAGAAAAATAATGCAGCATTTAAAGTTTATTTTACCATTTTTTTTATTGTTTTCAAATTTTGTTTGTGGACAAAAAGATTATGAAAAGGGTTATATAATCACGAATCAAAATGAAATGCTGGTAGGTCTTGTTAAAGATAGAAAACAACATCCATTTGGCAAGCTTTATAAAAAGATTCGGTTTAAATCAAAACACCGAATAAAAAAATATGGCTCCAATCAAATTTTAGGATACAAGCAAGGATCAAGAACCTATGAAAGTATGTGGGTTGATGTAAGCTCACATTTGATTAATGAGAATTATAAATCAATTCCTTATCAGGGGGATAAAGAATTTTTAAGGGTAGTTGTAAGAGGATATCTTACTTGTTATCAGCGAGAATTTACAGATCAGGATTCGGATTATATTGATTATATAAGTCTGTTTAAAAGAGCTGATGAAGATTCATTTATTAGGGTTACATAAGGTGTTTTTGGCTTAAGAAAAAGAAGTTTAATAACCTACTTTAAAGACTGTCCCGAATTAGTTAAAAAAATAGAAAGAGGAGAACTGAAAACTCCAGTAGAGATTGCTACTTTTTATAATGCGTGCAAATCAAAAGAATCTAAATTTAAAAGGTGAAATAGACTTGTTGTCACATTTCTAGATACATCAAATTTCCTCTTTAGGGATAGCTCAGCATTTTTACTTTTCATGAATGTTTGAGGTGATTTATACACATTGTTTAAAGCATAAAATGAAGATAAAAAATGTTTTAATTTAATTTAATTATGTCAAGCAAACACTATTATTTATCTAGTGAATTAGATTTTATTATTTTTTTACTAAATTAGTAAGCATTTAACAATCAATATGATTGTAATTAAACAAATTAATTAACTAAACTTATATTTAAAATGAAAAAATTAGTAGCAGAATTTATTGGTACATTTTGGTTGGTGCTTGGTGGTTGCGGTAGTGCCGTTTTGGCCGCAGGATTTCCTGAGATGGGTATTGGGTTTGTTGGGGTTTCCATGGCCTTTGGTTTAACAGTGTTAACCATGATTTACGCAGTTGGCCATATATCTGGCGCGCATTTTAACCCAGCTGTTTCCTTTGGTTTATGGGTTGGAGGTCGATTTGATAAAAAAGATTTGTTACCTTATATTGGAGCACAGGTATTAGGTGGTTTGGCAGGGGCAACAGTTTTATATTTTATTGCAACTGGGCAAGAAGGATTTGATATTGGTGGGTTTGCTGCAAATGGTTATGGCGAACATTCACCTGGAGGCTACGGTATGTATGCCGCCTTATTGACAGAAGTGGTAATGACTTTTATGTTCTTGATAGTTATTTTAGGAGCAACCCATTCAAAAGCACCAAAGGGATTTGCCGGTTTAGCAATAGGTTTGGCCTTGACCTTAATTCATTTGATAAGTATTCCTGTTACCAACACTTCAGTAAACCCTGCTCGAAGTACAAGTCAAGCAATTTTTGCTGGTGATTGGGCTATGGATCAATTGTGGTTGTTTTGGGTAGCTCCAATTGTGGGTGCTATTTTAGCCGGATTGGTTTATAAATATATATCGCCAGAAACAGAAAATTAATAAGTATTAAATAATAAATTAAGCCCACCTAAAAGATTATTTTAGGTGGGTTTAGTCGGAAATAAATTCTTGGTTAGCCCGCCCTTGCCGGCGTGGTAAATACCTTGACCCTTGGGTCATTCCTATTATTGGGTTCAGAACTGCCCTGGGTTTAATACCTTATCTACAATTAATTTTCATCCCTTTCAGTTGTTTATTTTGCGAATAAAACCCAGTAGAGTAACACCTGATCCGACTTAGGTTTTAATGAGTTTATCGTTTAGAATAAATTCTATCATTAGTAAAAAGCAAGACACTAAAATTGCAAGTCAAATATATTTCAATAGTGATTAAAATTAAAAAAAGTACTTGTATTTTTACCGTTATGAACATAAAAAGGCCATTTTTTATATTTCAATGTTTAAATTCAAAGTCCAGAATAATCTTGACTCTTTTATTATTAGCGATGACATCTTGCAAGTCTGGCAAAGAGGATAATTTAATGATTGCAACAGCTGCGAATATGCAATTTGTCATGCAAGAACTCACAAAATCATTTACACAAGATACAGGTGTTAAATGTGAGATAATTATTAGTTCATCGGGAAAATTAACTGCACAGATCAAGGAAGGAGCTCCATATGATATTTTTGTTTCGGCCAATATGAAGTATCCTAATAAATTATACGAACTAGGTTTGACCGTAAATGAACCAAGAATATATGCTTTTGGGAAACTTGTGATATGGACCATGAACACCCAGTTAGATCCTGATTTTAAATCATTTGATAAAAAGTATATCAAACATATCGCAATGGCAAACCCTAAAACTGCACCTTATGGAAAGGCTGCCTTAGAGGTTTTAAAAAATAAAGGTATTTATAACAAACTAGAGAACAAATTTGTTTTCGGTGAAAGTATTGCACAAACCAACCAGTTTATTATTTCTTATGCAGCTGAAATTGGTTTTACAGCAAAATCAATAGTTTTATCCAAAAACATAAAAGGAAAAGGAGTTTGGAAAGAAGTTGATTCAAGTTTGTACACACCTATAGCTCAAGGAATAGTGCTAATAAAAAACAGAAAGATTAATTTAGCAAAATCAAAACAATTTCAAGATTTTTTAATTTCCGAGAAGGGAAAAGAAATTTTATCTAAA
>CAYPHN010000373.1:0-3153 GCA_964410265.1 uncultured Flavobacteriaceae bacterium
AATAAGTGCTGTATTTGGAATAATAATAAGTTTATTAATTGTAACAACATCTGATTTTATATCAGAATTTACCTCAGTAATATTAGTTGCTTCTTTAGGAATTGCAAATGCTTTGGTATGGCCAGCTATTTGGCCATTGGCTTTAAATGGTCTAGGTAAGTTTACAAAAACTGCATCTGCTTTGCTTATCATGGCAATTTCAGGTGGAGCCGTAATGGTTTATTTATATGGTGCCTTAGTTGATAAATTGCATGAAGGATATGTAGCAGAGGGAATAGAAGATACAATTGCAGTATCCACTTCTCACAATCAGGGGTATTGGATTTTAATACCATGTTATGTTGTTATATTGTTTTTTGCCTTTAGGGGATATAAAATTAAAAAATGGTATTAACAAATTAGAAAATTTCGCATTAATTTGCAGTATTTTTTTTTAATACATTTGAATTAAATAGAATTGAAAATGTTAAAAGAAGAACGTAAAAATTACATATTAGATAAAATTAGGGAAAAAAACAAAGTTAAATCAAATGAATTAGCTATAGAATTAAATGTTTCAGAAGATACTATACGTAGAGATTTAAATCAGCTTTCTCATAATGGTTTAATTTTAAAAGTGCATGGCGGTGCTTTAGCTACTCACCAAAAACTATATCAATTTAATGAAAGCTCAATATTTAACAGAGAGAATAAAATTCTTGTTGCAAAGAAGGCTATTTCATTGTTAAAAAATGATCAAACAATAATTATGAGTGGTGGTACCACTAATTTAGAATTGGCAAGATTAATTCCTCATGATTTAAAATTAACAATTTATACTTTTAGCATACCAATAGCCATGCAATTGACTGAGCATTTAAATGTTGAAATTTTTTTAATTGGTGGAAAACTACATAAAAAAGCGTTGGTATCAGTAGGTGTTGGGGTTGTTAAGATTCTTTCAAAAATAAAGGCTGATTTGTGCTTTTTAGGAACTAGTGGTATTGATATAAAAGAAGGTGTGACCGAAGTTGGTTATGAGGTTTCTTTTGTTAAAAGAGTGATGATTGCTTCATCTGATAATGTAATAGCGCTGTTCACTTCTGATAAATTAGACACTTTACAACGTTATCCAGTTTGCGATCTTATAGAAATAGATAAAATTGTAACCGATTTAACTCCGGATGATCCAAAACTTAGTTCTTATATAAGTAAAGGTGTGAAGGTTTTGTAATTATAAAGTAAATTATTTTATAATTTGCAGGTTAGTGCATAGAATTATGTTATGTAAATAATTTATAAACAGCAGTGTACAAAATAAATATTATTTATTTAAATATTACAGGATAAATACCGCATTAATAACAGTATTCATATGCATTATTTTGCGTTTTTATTAAAAAATGCTATATATTTGTAGTGTAATTGTCTTTATAGCTTGATTTAAATTTAATACATATAGTAAGTGTAGTTTTAAGAAAATTAAAATTTAAACAGTTTTAAGCTATTAATAATAATTAGAATATAATTAACAGATGCATTGTATAATTTAAACTGTTAATTTAACCGAAATAGTTTGTTTCAATTATTTTTATTTGAGTAAGTATAGTTTTAAGGGAGTAGCTTGAGAAACTACTCCTACTATACGATTTAATAATGAATTGAGAGATCATTAGCAGTGTTTAATAACCTATTAATTTAATCATATAAAATTTGAGTACTTTACTAATCTTTTCCATACTAGTTATATACTTTAGTTTGATAATGGGTATTTCTTATTTAACTTCAAGAAACACCAGTGATGAATCATTTTTTACTGGAGATAGAGAGTCACCATGGTTTTTAGTGGCTTTTGGTATGGTTGGAGCAGCTCTATCTGGTGTTACCTTTGTTTCGGTTCCAGGAATGGTGGGTAATAATAATTTTTATTTTTTTCAATTTATATTGGGTAATGTTGTTGGTTATTTATTTATAACCTTTGTTTTGATACCCTTATATTATAAATTAAAATTAGTATCTATTTATGGTTATTTAGAAGAAAGGTTTGGGTTGAAAACGAGAAAAACTGGATCCTTGTTTTTTTTAGTTTCTCAATCGTTTGGAGCAGCGTTAAGGTTATTGTTAGCCTCTAAGATATTGCAGTTTGCTTTTTTTGATAAATTGCATATTCCCTTTTTTATAACAGTTATAATTATATTAATATTGGTTTGGTTGTACACCAACAAATCTGGTATTAAGACTATTGTATGGACCGACGCTTTACAAACTTTGTTTTTAATTTCGGCAGCAATACTTACCATTTTCTCGATTACAAAGTCATTAAATTTGTCATTGGTTGAATCGGTTGATGAGGTAGTTAATTATAAATATTTTAAAGTTTTTAATTGGGATCATAAAGACGGGAATTATTTCTATAAACAGTTCATTGCTGGTATATTGATTGCCATTGCAATGATGGGGTTGGATCAAAATATGATGCAAAAAACTTTGACTTGTAAAAATAGATGGGACGCTCAAAAAAATACTTTAACATTTAGTTTGATATTGGCTATTACTCAGTTTTTGTTTTTGGGCTTGGGAATTTTGTTTTATATCTATGCAGAAAATCAAAACATAACCTTGCCAATTGGTGAAAATGGAGTTTACCTCGATACAGATACACTTTTTCCAAATATTGCTTTAAATTATTTGGGAATATTAGCAGGTGTTAGCTTCTTATTAGGAATTATTGCAGCATCGTTTTCAAGTGTTGATTCCGCCTTGACGGCGTTAACAACTTCATTTACCTATGATTTTTTAAATATTGAAAATAGATCTAGTAAAGAAAAAAAGAAAATAAAGAATAAGGTCTTGTTTGGATTCTCATTGGTGGTGTTTATCATTATCATGTTATTTGCAAACAGTCGTGGGGATGTAATTTCAATTATTTTTAATGTCGCAGGATATACTTATGGTCCATTATTAGGACTTTTTATGTTCGGTATGTTTACATCAATAAGTATTAAAGACAAGTGGGTGCCAATTATTTGTTTGATTTCACCTGTTTTAACTTATTTTTTAAGTATCTATTTAAAAAATGCATTTAATTTTGATTTTGGTTTTATTAGTATTGCTGTAAATGCATTGTTAACTATTTTAGGATTGCTAATTATAAAAAAAAGAATTTAAAAATAT
>CAYPHN010000374.1:0-3152 GCA_964410265.1 uncultured Flavobacteriaceae bacterium
GCAAGAGATAAGGATATGGCTAAATTTTTAACCAAGTAGTTGGTGCCTTTTAAAAACACAAGTGCTTTTCCTGTTAGGGTAACTTCATATTTTTTCTTTGGAAAAACCTGGTCTATTTTATCTTGTATTCGTTGTTCGATATGCTCCATTTTATCCGTACCAATATCTTTCATATAAGTCGTAATTCGGGCATATTGACCAGTGGAGTCAATAAAATTTTTCAACATATCCGAATGGGTATCAGAATTTTTAGTGTAGGCAAGAATAAAGTTTTTTTCTTGCTCGGTTGGGAGTTGGTAATATTTTGGATTTCCGTTGTAAAAGGCCTGTTTTGTATATTTAACCATATTTAATATGGAGACCGATTTAGAAAGTTCGGGTATTTCATCAATTTCCTCATCTAATTTATTCATCCGCTTTAGCGTAGACAAATTCATTACTCCATTTTTCTTTTTGGTGTCAATTAAAATCTCTAAAGGCATAATACCTCCAAATTCATTTTCAAAAAACACAATATCCTTAAAAAATTGCTTGCCTTTGGGCATGTCTTCAATAAGACTTCCAGAAACACGAATCGTATAAACTCCTATTATACTTACAACAATAATGATTACTGTTGAAATATAAATAGCGATTCTATTATGCCTCACTGTATTTTCCATCCAGTTAACAATTGCATCGATCCATTTTCTTTCTAAGTGCTTCAGATGTTTTTCTTTGGGCTTATGCATGAAGCTGTAAATAATCGGAATTATTAAAATAGAAAGTATAAAAATTGCCATAATATTGATAGAAGCAATAATTCCAAATTCATTTAATAGTTGACTATTTGTAAAAATAAAGGTTGCAAAACCTGATGCAGTTGTAATGTTGGTCATTAAAGTTGCATTTCCAATTTTTGAAATTACACGTTGTAATGACTTGGCTTGATTGCCGTGTTTTTTAACCTCTTGTTGGTATTTATTTATTAAAAAAACTGCATTTGGAACACCAATAACTATAATTAATGGAGGGATTAATGCCATTAAAACAGAAATTTCATATTCAAACCAACCAATAAAACCAACCGACCAAATTACACCAACACTAACAACCAATAAGGTAATAAAAGTTGCCCGGTATGAACGAAAGAATAACCAAAATATCAATGAAGTAATAAATAGGGCCAATCCTACAAAAAGGCCTATTTCGTCAATGATGTTTTGGGCATTCATAGTCCGGATATAAGGCATTCCAGAAACACGAATATCTAGCCCAGTTTCTTTTTCAAATTGTTCAATGGCGGGATTTAAATCATCAAATACAAATCGTTCACGAATTTTTGTATTTACTATTTTCTTGTCTAAATATATTGCAGTTCGTATCGTTCCAGTATTCTTATTGAATAAAAAGTTATCGAAGAATGGTAAATTATTGAATAATTCATCCATTATTTTTTTAACCTCAATATTATTGGTTGGTGTGTTTTGATATAAAGGTTCAACAATAAACTTCTGATTTTTTTTATCCTTTTTAAGTTTTTTAATGTCACCTATGGAAACGGCAAATTCGACTTGAGAAAATGAATTTAATTTTTTGGAGAAATTATTCCATTTATTGAAATTTTCAGCAGTAAATACAGCCGTATCTTGAATGGCTAAAATAATTAAGTTGCCTTCTTCGCCAAATATATCTAGAAACTTATCGTATTTTAAATTTTCAATATGGTCTTTAGGTAACAGATTTGCTTCTGTATGCGAAAATTTAATATTCTGAATTTTAGTAGATAAAAAAAAGGTAAATAACCCTAGAACTACCAAGATAAATATTCTTTGTTTTAGGATAAATCGTGATACAATTGACCAAAAATTCATAAATGATAAATTAATTTCTTTAATATGGTAATGTCATTAAACATAAAGATGTAAAATGACAGTTGTTTTTAAAAATATAAATAAGAAGAGATGTTGATTAAAAAATAGCGATTATACTTTCATAATTTCAATTTCTTTTGCAACATATAAATCATCAATTTTTTTTATAAAAATATCGGTTAAATTTTGAATATCCAATTCTGAATTTTTTAACAAATCTTCAGATAGGTCGATTTTTTTTAGTTCGTTATTGGCGTCTTTTCTATCGTTTCTAATACTAACTTTTGCATTTTCAGCCTCTGATTTTGCCTGTTTAGCTAACTCTTTTCTTCTGTCTTCTGTTAAAATCGGAACATTAATTATAATACTTTCTCCGTTGTTCATAGGATTGAACCCTAAATTGGCAATCAAAATTCCTTTTTCTATTTCAGGGATCAAACTTTTTTCCCATGGTTGCACTGTAATTGTATGTGCATCCAAGGTATTCACATTGGCTACTTGAGTTAATGGGGTACTTGATCCATAATAGTCAACTTTTACACTTCGCAGCATGGCTGGAGTTGCTTTTCCAGCTCTAATATTTGAAAGTTCCGATTCAAGATGTAAAACAGCAGTTTGCATTTGTTCTTTAGTAGAATCTATTATAAATTGAAGTTCTTCATTCATTTTTATAAAATTTTAAACAATAAATTGCGAATTAATTTTTAACTAAAGTACCAATTTTTTCGCCAGATACAACTTTTGATAAATTTCCGCTCTTGTTCATATCAAAAACTATAATGGGCAATCCGTTTTCTTCGCTCAAAGTAAAGGCAGTTAAGTCCATTACCTTTAAATCTTTATTTAGTACTTCTTTAAAAGTTATATTATCAAATTTTACAGCATTTTTGTCTTTTTCTGGATCTGACGTATAAATACCATCAACACGGGTGCCTTTTAATATAACATCAGCTTCAATTTCTATGGCACGTAGCACAGCTGCTGTATCTGTAGTGAAATATGGGTTACCGGTACCACCACCAAAAATTACAACTCTACCTTTTTCTAAATGTCTAACAGCGCGACGTTTAATATAAGGTTCGGCAATTTTATCCATTTCTATAGCTGTTAATAATCTAGTTTGTAAATCCTCATCTTCTAATGCGCCTTGTAAAGCCAAACCATTGATTATTGTTGCCAACATACCCATGTGATCGCCTTGTACTCTATCCATTCCGTTACTTGCTCCGGCAACACCTCTAAAACTATTTCCACCACCAATTACAATAGCAACTTGAATTCCTTTATCAATTATTTTTT
>CAYPHN010000375.1:0-3139 GCA_964410265.1 uncultured Flavobacteriaceae bacterium
AAAAAAACAAACAAGAATTAACACAAAATATTACTCAATCCATAGATACAATAAATAGAACCTTAGAAAAGCATGAAAAAATTGAAAAAGCTGTTATTATGAAAGAAGAGTGGACTGTTGCTAATGGTTTGATGACTCCAACTTTAAAAATAAAAAGAAGTCAGGTTGAAAAAATTCATATACCTATGTATAGGTCATGGTTCGACGCTACAGATCAAGTTATTTTTGAGTAGAAAAATATTCTTAAACCTGCTACCTTCGAGAAAAAACTATAATGTAATGTACAATTCATAAAAGAAATTTTCCATCTCTTTTTTTCTATTGAAAGCATTTCCTTGATAATGATTGTTCATATAACTAAATACTAATACCGTACCTTTTTTGGTAACTAAATAACCGCTTAAATTATAATTGTTAGACAAGGTTCCGGATTTGGCATAAATATAGGGTTCATCATTTTTAAAGTACTTTTTTAAAGTACCTGATTGTCCACCAACAGGAAAATAGTCAAACAATTTTTTAGTAGGTATTTCTTGATACATTTTCTTTAAAAGAAATACATAGCTTTCTGGAGTAAATAAATTATATCTAGACAAGCCCGAGCCATCTACCCAGCGAGGTTTTTGTGGTATACCTTGTAAGTAATTTTCCAATGCATAAGCTATTGCTTTTTTAACACTAAAAACACTATCGACCTCATTACCAACCTGTAACATTAACTGTTCGGCAATAAAATTATCACTAATATGTAACATCTTTTTATAAAGAGAGTCGTATTTCACACTTTTAAATGTATTAAAATAATACGAATCTTTATTGGGTATAAGCGTTACTTTGGTGTTTGTAATGTCACTCAAAAGATCTGCCACCAATTGGTTAGATGTTTTAAAGGGAATTTCTTTTTCATCTAACTGTTCAGACTTTTTTACATTAAAATTATTTGTAAAAAATTCTCTTCGTGCTTTAATTTCCTTTTTTATTTTAATATTTTCTTTGAAAAAATTAGGCGCTACTTCAATAGAATTTTTTGATTTTGATATTTTCAATATGTTTCCATAAATTGGAAAAAGACTTTTCTCCGGCATATAGTAATAAGGGTAATCATCCCAAGACCAACCTGCACCATAAACAGGCTCCGCAATTTCCTTATCAATCAAATAAATATTTTTGTTAGAATTAATTAAATAGTCTAAACTTTTACTTTCATCAAATCCATATAAAAATGATGGATCGGCTGTGCCTTTAATGATTAGTGAATCATTTTTAATTTGGTACTCAAATCCAGTTACAGAATCTTTAAATGTACGATAGGCCGTATAAAAAGTAAACAATTTTGTATTGGAAGCCGGAGTAAAATATTTAGCTCCATTATAATTTATAATTTCCTTTTCTGTTTTGGTATTGTAAACTACAAAACCTCTAAAAAAATTATTGATTTCAGATTCTTTCTTAAACCTTTGCTCTATTTTCTTGGTGCTTGCACAGGAAGCTAAAACCATAATAATTAAGCCACTTAAAATAAAGTTATTCTTCAAAATATTCTTCTTTAAATCCAATTAAAAATAATTTTTTTTGTGCTCTTGTAACTGCCGTATAAAGCCACCTAAGGTAAGAAATATCTTGTCCGTTAGGCAAATATGGTTGTTCAATAAAAACATTTTCCCATTGGCCTCCCTGTGATTTATGGCAAGTCATAGCATAAGAAAATTTAACTTGAAGGGCATTGAAATATTTGTTGTTCTTTATAGCGAGCATTACCTTGTACTTAGATCTTTCATCAGCATAATCCAATGCGATTTCTTTATACAATCTATTGGATTCTTCATAAGTTAATGACGGACTTTCACTTTGTAAGGTATCTAATAATATAACCGTTTCAAACGGAATTTGTTCCAGATAATCAATCATGCGCAACTTAACCTCAGCAAATTTAAATCCATATAAATTTTTATAATTAAATATTTCTAAGATCTCACAAATATCACCATTGGCTATAAAACCAACATGGGTAGAATCCTTCAACCAATAATAATTATTTTTTACAACCATGACATAATCTCCTGTTGAGATTTCATTTTCCTGACCTAAAATATTCAATCTTATTTGTTGATTGTATTGATTCGCGCGTTTGTTTGATCTTACTATAAAAGCAGTTGACTCAACACCATTATCACTATAGGCACTGTGAATGGCGTCTTGTATTTCATATCCATCCGTTAAACGGATGATATCCGAGTAATTTAAATCAAAAGTGAAATCTCTAAAAAAAGTATCTTTTAAATTTACCCTCAATTGGGTTGCATTGAATAAAATTCCCGATTCATTATGTTGTCGCATTACTTCATTCAATTCAATTTCTTCAACTTCTTTATCAAATTGACAGGCAAGGGTATGGGCATCTAATGCCGGGCTTAATTCTAATTTTACTGGTGGTAACTGAGCCGTATCACCAATAAGAATCATTTTACAATTTTTACCCGAATAAACGTAATTCATCAAATCATCTAACAAAGATTTACTTTCAAAAAGTTTTGAATCAAAAACACTATCTGGTATCATGGAAGCCTCATCAACAATAAAAATAGTGTTCGTATGCTTATTTTTTTGAAGATCAAAATTTACACCACCGCTTCTATTCTTTTTTGGGAAATAAATTTTTTTATGGATAGTAAATGCTTCTTTTTTAGAATAAATCCCAATAACTTTAGCAGCTCTTCCAGTGGGTGCCAATAACACAAATTTCAATCCAACTTGTCCTAAATTATTTACTAAGGTACTGATTATTGAAGTTTTACCCGTTCCTGCATAACCTTTTAATAAAAATAAACTTTGCTTATTGTCACTTAAAACGAAATGGGCCAATTGTTTTAGTAATTCATCTTGCCTGTTTGTGGGTGTAAAAGGAAAATGTTGGACAAGTTCGCTATATAGTTCTAATTCGTTTTTAATCATTTATCCTTTTTGGTTAGGGTCAATTTTATACAAAATTAATCTAAAAATATTAAATCATCAACAAAACTAAATAGGTTGATTTCATTTATTACCTAATAAAAATTTCATAAAACCGACTATCCTAGAAGGCAGTTAGCCATCCCCCGTTTTTTTAGATGAACGATAAATTAAGTTGTCCACTATTATT
>CAYPHN010000376.1:0-3126 GCA_964410265.1 uncultured Flavobacteriaceae bacterium
TAACTCAACAAAGCGGTTGTAAGAAACACATTCTGGAAACTCATTGCGCATAAATCTACAAACATGGTCTATGTAAAAGTGCTTAAGATTCCTGTAAGATTTTAAATGAAAAAGAACTAAAATTGTCATTACCTGTCCATCTGACATTTTACGCTTTCTATTGCGCCTTTTCTTCCCATTTGGTTGAAGGCTATTTTCAGCAATTAAAGTGTTATATTCTTTGCTGAAATCGTCTAAAAGACAAAATATTTCGATAATTTTACTGTCAGTAACCATAGAGGAAGTTTTATTATTCACTTGTTTTTCAGACTATTAAGTTATTCATTCTTTCTCTATTTTACAAATATCTAGCCCTTTTCTTAGGTCGAACTCACGTTAATTAATGTTATAGCTCGTTTTCGAAAATGATACCGATCTTAATTTGATAGTTTTCTGAAATCAACTTTCTCCATGAACAAATACACAAAATAATATCGTTATATTACTGTTAAGTTGCTATGATAGGTAGAGCTAGCATTGGCAATCCATGGTTTTTTGCAAATGTTAAGCATTTTTTTAAAACTGGAAAACATTTAGAATCAGCAAGTATTCCCGAAAGAGTTAAAACCGCGAGGCATCATTTAGAAATGGCGATCAAATGGAATGGTGATCATGCCGGACTTTTTGAAACCCGTCGTCATTACACCAACTATTTTAAAGGTATACCTCATTTTAAAGAATATCGTTTACGTATGGTAACTTCTAGTACAAAAGAAGCAGTTTTTGAGGTGTTTGATGAAGTGATAGAGAAGTTTTAGTTCTTTTTAAATTTAAAAGAGTTAAATACTAAATCAACAGTTTTAACATATTTTCTTGAATACTTAGGTTCAAATGATATAGCCAATTTATACAATTTATCATCCTGTAATATGAAATAAGTAGTTGAATTAAAATACTTTTTATGTTTACTATTTAATTGGTTCATTTTTATAGTTTCTTTAATAGAAAAATCATTTATATCTTGAAGTTTATATTCAAATCCTGTTTTTTTAGATTGTTTTTTCAGTAATATTTTTCTTTCATTCTTTAACTCTAAAAAGGTTTTACTTTCATAATCAATTACACTTACTTGAATTTGAATTAGTGCAATTTCTATAAAATTTTTAGGATCATCAATATAATTATTAATTGTACTTTTATCATTACTTTGAATAAAAACTGCTTCTGTAAACTTATAACTCTTTTTAATTTTATTTTTTGGAGCAATAATCACAATAATATCTTCTTCATGATATTTCAATTTTAATTCTCTCCATTTTTTAGGGTAGTGAAAAATAAATGTTTCATTTTCATAGATATTTATCTTTTTATTTGTGTTTTGTGAATAAACTACTGAAAATGACACTACCAAGATAAAAAAGAACAATGGAGTAATTAATCTATTCATGTTGATACTAGTTTAGTTTTTAAATTTAACTCTTAACTACTCTACCAATTTTTTACTAATTCTTGCACTTGCAATTTTAGCGGCCAAAAAGCCGAGTACAACAATAGTAAATATTACAATCATAACATTAGTTAAGTGAAATTCTACCGGATAAGCCAAGGACTGGGTAATCATAATAAAGCCGTATTTTTTTTGTAATATAACAAAAGGAATGGCCAGTAACAAACCAGCAAACAAACCAAATATAGTAAGTAAAAACCCTTGAAAAACAAATACTTTTCTAATATCACTAATATTTAATCCCAAATGAAAAAGTGTTTTTAAATTATCCCTTTTATCGATAATCATCATTACTATAGCACCAATCACATTGAAAAGGGCAATGATCAATATGAGCGTAAAAACCAAATAAGAGGCTAGGTTTTCCGTATTCAACATTTTATAAAAAACAGAATTCAATTGCTCACGAGTTTGGATCTTAAACTTCGAACCAAGTGCTATTTGCAATTCTTTTTGAACATCTTTTACCTTGGTATCTGCAATTAATTTCAACTCTATTGCCGAAATTTGATTCGTTTTATACCGCAATAGTTGTTGGGCTAAAATTAAATTTGCATAAACATATTTTTTATCTAAATCATCTGTTAGCCTATAAATACCAATGGGTTGCGTATTTACCTGACTAAATGCAGTTTTAGGGTTGGTGATATAACCATTACCAGGTTTAGGAACAAATATTTTAAGCGATTCTAAAAAATCATAGGCTCCAACCGAAAGCGCATTTGAAATTCCACTACCTACTACAACCGTATGTTTGGCACTATAATTTAGCCAATTACCAAAATAAACCGCTGTATCCAACCTATTTACATACAAAAAATTGGTATCTACCCCTTTAATATTCGCAACATGCGACCTGTCTTTATAACTTAAAAAAACTCGTTCTTCAATTATTTTGGTATAAGCCGCAATTTTATTGTTTATAAGAATTTTTTCAATAGAATCATTATAAAAAAAAGATTTCCCTTCCACGGAAGTGATTTTCAAATCAGGATCTGCAGTTCTAATAAAACTCAAACTAAAATTTTTTAACCCAGAAAATACAGAAAGCACTACAAACAGAGCAATAGCACTTACAATAACACCAAGTGTAGCAATTATAGTGATAATATTAATGGCATTATTACTGTTTTTTGAAAATAAATAACGCTTCGCAATGTATAAAGGGAAGTTCAAATTTTAGTGATTTTTCTTTTTATTTACAGTTTCGGGGTTTTGTATTGGGTCATCTTTTCCTTTTAAAGCATCATCAATATTTTCAATATAATCCAATGAATCATCAATAAAAAATAATAATTCTGGCATACGCCTTAACTGATTTTTTGTACGAATTGCCAATGCATGTCTGATCATCACTGTATTGGAAATTATACCCTCCATTATTTCTTCTTTTTTAGAAGAAGGAAATATACTTAAATATGCTTTGGCCTGTCCTAAATCAGAAGTAACACTTACTTTACTTACCGATATAACAACACCTCTCATTCCATCACGTGCTGCACTTTGTAAAATATCAACAAGGTCTTTTTGAATAACTCCTGCAATCTTTTTTTGTCTGTTCGTTTCCATGAGTACAAAAATACATTATTAACCTATCATATAACTAACTTCTCAACATTCTGATATTCTAACAGTAAATT
>CAYPHN010000377.1:0-3116 GCA_964410265.1 uncultured Flavobacteriaceae bacterium
CATTGTTTTTTGGTTCAAGTAGATGAATTTAAAAAAGCATCAGACATATTCAATAGTAATTATACTTATTTTTCATCTATTTCTAAAACTTGGTTAAAACATACAGAAAATTATGTAGCAATGATGATGCAACGTTTTAATTATGACGCAAATTCACTAGTTATTGAAATTGCTTCTAATGACGGCTGTTTATTACAAAATTTTGTTAAGAAAAAAATATCAGTTTTGGGAGTTGAACCTACTGCAAATACAGCCGAAGCAGCAATAAAGAATGGTGTGAATACAGTTGTTGATTTTTTTTCGAATGATTTTGCTACAAAACAACTAAAAAATAAAAATAGAAAAGCCAATTTAATTATTGGTAACAATGTTTTAGCTCATGTACCTGACATTAATGACTTTGTAAAAGGGATGAAAACGGCATTAAAAGAGAATGGAGTAATTACCATGGAATTCCCTCATCTGATTAAATTAATTGAAGAAAACCAGTTTGATACTATCTATCATGAACATTTTTCCTATTTATCTTTATTTGCTGTAAAACAAATATTTGAAACTCAAGAATTAGAAATTTTTGATGTTGAAGAAATTCCAACTCATGGAGGTTCTTTACGAATATTTGTAAAGCACATTGATGATCATTCTAAAGCAATTGAAAAGCGTGTTGAAAAAATTTTAAAATCTGAAATTGAAAGTGGTATAAACTCTTTAAGTTATTATTCAGGGTTTCAAGAAAAAATCAATAAAATAAAATATGATACACTTTCATTTTTGATTGAAGAAAAGAAGAAAGGAAAAAGAATTATTGGTTATGGAGCTGCATCTAAAGGCAATACACTTATCAATTATTGCGGGATAAAAGGAAGAGATTTAATAAATTTTGTAGTAGACGCGTCACCCTATAAAAAAGAAAAATTTTTGCCAGGTAGTCATATTCCTGTTTTAAGTGAAGAAAACATAATGAGTTATAAACCTGATTTTGTAATTATTTTACCATGGAATATCAAAGAAGAAGTAAGTAATCAGTTAAGTTATATTAGAAAATGGAATGGAAAATTTGTGATTTTTATTCCAAAAAAAATAATTTTTTAATTTAGTAATATAAAAATTTATAGATGAAAGTAGTAATTTTAGCTGGTGGATTTGGAACGAGATTGTCTGAAGAAACTGGTATTAGACCAAAGCCCATGGTAGAAATAGGCGGTAAACCAATTTTATGGCATATTATGAAAATTTATTCTCATTATGGGTATAAAGAATTTGTGATCCTTCTAGGTTATAAAGGCTATATGATTAAAGAATATTTTGCCAATTATTTTCTTCAGAATTCAAGTGTTACCATAGATATAAAAAACAATACAACAAAGGTACTCAAAAATGAATCTGAAAATTGGAAAATAACATTGTTAGATACAGGTTTAAATACATTAACAGGAGGAAGAGTAAAACAGGCCCAGGAAGTAATCGGAAATGAAAATTTTATGCTTACCTATGGAGATGGAGTTTCTGATGTAAATATCAATAAACTTGTCGATTTTCATAATAGTCATGATGGAATAATATCCATGACAGCAATTCAACCTGCAACAAGATATGGTAGCATATCGTTTGGTGAAAAAGATAATAAGGTGTTATCTTTTCTAGAAAAACCAAAAGGAGAGCAAGGATGGGTAAATGGAGGGTTTTTTGTTTGTTCTCCAAAAGTTTTTGATTATATACCAAATGATTCACAAAGTATGTTTGAATATGGCCCTTTAGAATCAATGTCTACTGATGGAAAACTTTATGCATATAAGCACGACAAGTTTTGGAGAGCTATGGATTCGTTAAAAGACAAAAACGATTTAGAAAAATTATGGAATTCAAATAATGCAAAATGGAAAACCTGGTAAGATCAAAATTTAGAAATGTATACCAAGGCAAGAAAGTTTTAATAACCGGTCATACCGGATTTAAAGGTAGTTGGCTCACACAGTGGTTGTTGCTTTTAAATGCCAAGGTATCAGGCTATTCGATTGACATACCCACCTCCCCTTCTTTATTTGAACAACTTGGTAATGAAAATAAAATAGATAGTGAGATAAATGATATTCGAAATTTTAGCGATATCAAAAAATATATTAATAAAATAAAACCGGATATAATTTTCCATTTAGCAGCTCAGTCTTTGGTTAGAAAATCATATGACGATCCTTTAGAGACTTTGGAAACAAATGTAACCGGAACTGCAAATTTATTAGAAGCTGTACGACAATTGAACATATCAACAAATATTATTGTGATAACATCAGATAAATGTTACGATAATAAAGAATGGATTTTTGGATATCGTGAGAATGATGCTTTTGGAGGATATGACCCTTATTCAGCAAGCAAAGGGGCTGCAGAGATTGTAGTTTCTTCATGGAGAAATTCCTTTTTTAATCCATTAAATTATGATAAACATAAAGTAAAACTGGCTTCTGCAAGAGCTGGAAATGTCATTGGAGGAGGAGATTGGGCAAATGATAGAATTTTACCTGACTGTATAAGAGCCTTACAAGATAAAGAAATCATTCAAATTAGAAATCCTTTTGCAACTAGACCTTGGCAGCATGTTCTTGAATCGTTAGGTGGTTATTTGCTGCTCGGGTGTAAGTTATTGGATAAATCTACAGATAATTTAGCATTGTACTGCAATGGATTTAATTTTGGTCCTTTCACTACTTCTAATAAAAAGGTAGAGGTTTTGGTTAATGAAGTCTTGAAACATTGGGAAGGAACATGGAAATATGATAAAGAAGATGCAATACATGAAGCTTATTTGCTAAATCTAAATATAGATAAAGCGATTCAAGTATTGAACTGGAAACCTATTTGGGACTTTAAAACTACTGTCGAAAAAACAGTTGAATGGTACAAAAAAAGCTTTGAATACCCTGAAGAAGTAAAGAAAATAACAGAAGATCAAATTAAGGATTATTCAATTTCTTTTCATAATAATTTAAATGAAATTTAGAGAGATAGGTAAAAGGTCCTCATATTGTCGAAGATGTTATACTCGATGGATTTAGCTTTTCGAGAATTATGACGAATTTATTTTTGTTTGTAACAAGACAAATTTTTCAAGCATAGCA
>CAYPHN010000378.1:0-3111 GCA_964410265.1 uncultured Flavobacteriaceae bacterium
ATTGATAAATAAGAAACTAAGGCTAGTGATTTAGTTTTTCAGCAGACCCTAAGTAGACAACTTAATTTATCGTTCAACTAAAAAAAAACGGGGGATGGCTAAATAGAACCTACTATTTTGTACCAAATAACCAATTTTTATTATGAAATGAAAAGGCAAACGACAAAGTTCAAATATAGAAGATCGATGAGGGAGGCCTGGGTCTAGTTCAGGACGTGGCGGATTCAACCCCAATCTAGTTATTCCATTGGTAAGAATTCTTTTTTCAAAAACAGGGCTAATCATAGTTGGTTTATTTATGGCATTTTCACTCATTACAGGCACTAATCCACTCCAGTTTTTGGACAATTTTTTGTGGGAGGAAATAATCAATATGAAGTTTCCTCACCATATAAAGACAATGCTAATGAAAATGAAATGGCCGATTTTAATGCTACCATATTGGCAAGTACAGAAGATGTGTGGGATGATATTTTATAGTTAAATTGGTATTAGATAATAACCGCGAGCCTACTCTTGTAATTGTTACCGTATCAGTTTCTTCTACATGTGGTTCTGCATCAAGTGCTGCTAGTTCTTTGCTATTGTCGTGTTCCTGAAGTTGGCCACCATATTCAAAATATTATGGGTATTACCAATAAAGTACAAAGCCTTAGAGGTAAAATATTTCCCTTTAATGGAAATAACAATTTTGACCAATACTTAAATATGATACACAAATTTACAATATAGTCGCAATAGTAATCTTGACAATTTTAAACGGTGGCCGTATTTAAAAGTAAGTAATACCAATTTAACTATAAAATGTTGCATAAATAAATTGAGTTATTTTTTGTTTGAATTAGACAAAAAATACAAGTATAGCCTTAGTTATGGTTTTATTTTTTAACGACAGTCAAGCAAAAAAAAGCGATTTATATGTGATGTTTTATAATTAAATTGGTATAATACTTACCACATCATTTCCTATTGAAAATTCAATCCTATTTGCTAACTTTGTAGTCATTAAAAAATCTGTTTATATTTTCTAGCAAATTAATCTTGTCCCAACCACTTTTAAAACATAAAAAACTGTGCTTTTTTTAAATAAAATAAATATAATAAAAAGAAGATTTTTTACGGCCTTAACAAAACCATTTAAGAATTCGAATAACCTAGAGTTGTTAAAAGATATTCCTAAAGATGCAAGGCTTAAAGTTTTAATAACTAGGCCAAATCATAGATTGGGTAACCAACTCTTAATCACACCTCTAATTCAAGAAATTGAATTAGAATTCCCAAACTGTAAAATTGATTTAATTGTTAATGGGACTCTCTCCGAGCAATTATTTACCAACTTTGAATGTATAGACCATATAATTCCACTTCCAAAAAAGCCTTTCAAACACCTTTTGAGTTATATATCTAAGTGCATGCAACTATTATCCAAAAAATATGATATCGCTGTTGTTGGATGTGAAGATTCTTCATCAGGTAAAATATTTGCAAAACTATCGAGAGCTAAGTTCAAAATCATAAATTCAGATAATACAAACAATATCAATAAACCTTTGCATATAGCAAAATATCCTATTTATAATTTCAAAAAAGCTTTGAACAAAAATGACGATTTAATCGACTATGATTATGCAAGGCTCTCCATTAAACTATCTAAAGAAGAAAAAGAAAAAGGAGCAGAAATAATGAATAGCTTTTTTAATAATAAAAAAACAGTGATTAGTATTTTTACATTTGCAACGGGTTCAAAGTGTTACTCTAAAGACTGGTGGGGTGAGTTTTATAATATGTTAAAAACTAAATTTCCAGAATCTAATATTTTAGAAATTTTACCCATGGAAAATGTTTCACAAATTGACTTCAAAAGCGAACATTTTTATGGTAGAGATCTTAGAGAAATCGCAGCTATAATGGAAAATTCAGATGTGTTTATTGGTGCCGACAGTGGAATGATGCATTTAGCGGCTGCAACTAACACCAGTACTATAGGTCTTTTTGATATAACCGACACAAATATTTATGAGCCATATGGACGAAAAAATCGTTCGATTAACACTACAAAGACCGATAAAAATAAAATTATAGAAATAATTTCAAACTTATCTTTTTACAACTAGATTCCTATAAATTGCAATAGTGTATTTTTTCATTGTTGATATTTAATTTTTAGAGTCTCAATCATTAAAGACTTATATCCAATATTTGACTTGTAGCTCGAACGAATAAAATAATCACTCATTTACACACATTTAAGAATGCTACCACAAAAAAAGAGTTTGATTCACCAAAGAACCAAACCCTTAAATATTTTAAAATCACTTTTATTATAAAAGGTCATTTAATTTATCTGTATAAACATTTTTAGGAGCTACTCCAACTTGTCTATCAGCAACTTCGCCGCCTTTAAAGAATAATACTGTAGGTATATTTCTAACACCATATTTAGCTGCAAATTCTTGATTTGCATCAACATCTACCTTTGCTACAACAACTTTGTCGCCAAAATCATTGGATAATTCTTCTACTATTGGAGCTAACATTCTACAAGGCCCACACCATGCAGCCCAAAAATCAACTAAAACCGGTTTGTCTGATTTTAATACTACTTCTTCAAAAGTAGCATCGCTTACTTCTATTGCCATAATCTATTCTTTATTAAGTTTCTATATTCAATTTAATTAAGGCAAAAGTAAAAAAATATTTTGCCTTTTTGGATAATAAAATTTTCTTTTTCTTATAGTAGTATATAAAAGAACTATTTACTTACAATTCTTCTAAAAAACTTGAGAAGCTATGGCTTTTATATTATCGGATTTACCCATAGAATAATAATGCACTACCGGTACACCCGCATCCTTTAATTGTGCGATGTCCCATTCTACACCAACCTGTCTAATCGCTTTATTATCTACACATTTTTCAACTTCGTTTACAAGCACATCAGGCAAATTCAACCTAAAAATCTGTGGTAAGATGTTTAAATGTCTTTTTATAGCAATGGGTTTAATTCCCGGAATTATTGGTACATCAATACCAATTTCTTTAGCCGCCTTTACAAAATCAAAATATTTTTGATTGTCAAAAAACATTTGTGTTACGACGTACTGCGCTCCG
>CAYPHN010000379.1:0-890 GCA_964410265.1 uncultured Flavobacteriaceae bacterium
AAAAAGTTGAAGCAAATGGAAAAAGAAATGGAGGTGAAATATGCTAAAAAAATGAAAGAAAAAGGCGCGAAAATGAATAAATATAACATTAAAAAAAGATTGGTTATTAAAGTTCCTAGTGGAGCAACATTAAAAATTGATTCACGATATGGTAAAATATCATTACCAGATAATATTAAGACTATAAATTAATTATTGTAGGATAAACTCAAAAACAGTTTGGTTTTTATTGTAAAAAAACATCTAAAGAATTCTTTTTAGGTGTTTTTTTTATTCAATATTTTAATAGAAATGTTCTTATCTTTGAAAACTTGTAAATAAACCTAATAAAGTAATAATGCAAAGCCTTAAAATATATAATTCTCTAAGTAATAAAAAAGAAGTTTTCAAACCTATTAAAGATGGCTTTGTTGGAATGTATGTTTGTGGGCCAACAGTATACAGCAACGTACATTTGGGCAATGTAAGAACCTTTATGTCATTTGATATGATTTACAGGTACTTATTGTATTTGGGTTATAAAGTGCGTTATGTTCGCAATATTACAGATGCTGGTCATTTGACCGATGATGATGCCGAAGACAAAATATCTACCAAAGCTCGATTAGAAAAATTAGAACCCATGGAAATCGTACAAAAATACACCATTGATTTTCATAACATTTTACAAAAATTTAATAATTTGCCTCCGAGTATTGAGCCAACTGCAACGGGGCATATTGTAGAACAAATAAAAGCGATTGAAACTATTATAGAAAATGGTTTGGCTTATGAAATAAATGGATCTGTTTACTTTGATGTAATAAAGTATAATAAAACGGAGAATTATGGTATTCTTTCTAAAAGAAAAATTGAAGATGCTATTGAAAACACAAGAGCTCTTGATGGGC
>CAYPHN010000379.1:900-3092 GCA_964410265.1 uncultured Flavobacteriaceae bacterium
GATTTTGCTTTATGGAAAAAAGCAGGGGTGGAGCATATTCAACGTTGGGATTCTCCTTGGGGAGTAGGTTTTCCTGGTTGGCACTTAGAGTGTACTGTAATGAGTTCTAAATACTTAGGTGAACAATTTGATATTCACGGAGGTGGTATGGATTTAAAATTTCCTCATCATGAATGTGAAATAGCACAAGCCCAGGCTTGTAATCATGTAGCACCAGTAAAATATTGGATGCACGGAAATATGTTAACCATGAATGGAAAGAAAATGTCTAAGTCTACAGGTAATAATATTTTACCAGAGGAGATTTTCACAGGAGACAACCCAAATATTACTAAGGCTTATTCGGCAAGTGTAGCTAGATTTTTTATGATGCAGGCACACTATCGCAGTGTTTTAGATTTTTCAAATGATGCGATTATGGCGGCAGAAAAAGGTTTTAATCGTTTGATGGAGGCACTAAATTTATTAAATAAGTTGGAAGCATCGGCAAATTCTTCTTTCGACGTGAGTAAATGGAAGCAGCAATGTTACGATGCTATGAATGATGATTTTAATACGCCAATATTAATTGCCAATTTATTTGAAGCGGTAAAAACCATCAATCTGATTCACGATCATAAAGAAACTTTGAGCAAAGAGGATTTAGAAGATTTTAAACTAACTATTCATGCTTTTGTTTTTGATGTTATCGGACTTGAAAACACATCAGTTTCTAATGATAATTCAGATAAATTAAATGGTGTTGTAGAAATTTTAATTGCATTGAGAAATCAAGCAAGAGAAGATAAAGATTGGGATTTATCGGATAAGATAAGAGATGAATTAATAGCTTTGGGAATACAACTTAAAGATGGCAAAGAAGGCACGACATTTGCTATAAATTGAATGAACTAGATTTTAATTGTTTTCTAAAAAGTATGCTTAGAAAAATTATAATATACCCTTTTGTTTTATTGGTGAAATTTTATCAGATTGCTGTTTCACCATATACACCAGCCAGTTGCAGATATACACCTACTTGTTCACATTATACGCTTGAAGCATTAAATACACATGGGTTGTTTAAAGGTGGTTGGTTTGCGATTAAAAGAATATTTAGTTGTCACCCTTGGGGAGGGAGTGGTTATGATCCGGTGCCCGAAAAAGAATAATTAATTAGAATGGGTAAATTTATTTTCTTTAATATATATTTACCAGAATTAAAAAGAATAAAATGATTTATTTAAGTATAGATTGGAATCCAAATATTGAACTATTTAAAATTGGTTCTTTCGCAATAAGATATTACAGTTTAATGTTTGTAATCGCCTTTGTATTGGGCTTACAATTAATGAAACGAATTTTTATTAAGGATAATGTATCCATAGAAAAATTGGATTCATTTTTTATTTATGCTGTGGTTGCAGTTTTATTGGGGGCAAGAATTGGACATTTTTTATTTTATGATACAAAGTTTTTATTTGAACACCCTTTAGAAGTGCTATTACCTGTAAGATTTAGCCCTTTTCAGTTTACTGGTTATCAGGGTTTAGCAAGTCATGGCGCCGTAATTGGGGTGTTGATTGCTATGTATTATTACAGTAAAAAGGTATTAAAAAAACCAATGCTTTGGATTATAGACAGAATAGGGATTCCAGTTGCTATTGGAGGTGTGTTTGTAAGAATAGGAAATTTAATGAACTCTGAGATTATTGGTAAACCAACCAACTCAGATTACGGGTTTATTTTTAGACAATTGGGAGAAGATTTTCCGAGACACCCAACACAATTGTATGAAGCTTTTGGTTATTTAATAACCTTTATTGTTTTGTATTTGGTTTATTGGATAACGGATAAAAAAGAAAAATCTGGATATATTTTTGGTTTGTTCTTTGTCCTTTTATGGTCGGTAAGGTTTATTGTTGAATTCTTTAAAGAAGCACAAGTAGATGATCGAGCCACTTGGGCTTTGAATACAGGGCAATTGCTAAGTATTCCATTGATATTATTAGGGTTTTATTTTATGTTTAGGAAAACGAAGTAATTTTTTAGACTATCCTATAAATCCAAGACAAAGGTTTTTTTACCGTTCTACCTGTTTGAAATGCTATCAAATTTTACAATTATCATGTAAAATATTTTTATGTAGCTTTCTTCAAAACTGTCCATTCCTGAAATAGGTTGACTAAAAATTAAACAATTAAAGTCACCTA
>CAYPHN010000380.1:0-3080 GCA_964410265.1 uncultured Flavobacteriaceae bacterium
TTTATCATTCTGTTTTTTCGCAAAGATTAGAGATTATTTCGACCTAATTTTAAATTTTAGTTTTTTCGTAAAGGTATGCTCTACAACGGTTTGTATAAGAATAGTAGCGGACTTACACGCTCTTATTTTCAGTTAAGCAATGGTTTTTGTTAAAGGTACTTACCTTGAATTTATCACTAAAACCGCTATTATTTTTATACATTGTTGCCAAGCGTATTATTTTTTTTCAGTCGTTTACTTATTAGTCCTATAGTAAATTTAATTACAATAAAATAAAAGAGAAATGGTAAAATAAACCTTGATAAGCTAGATAAGTAAAGAGTTTTTTCAGAAGTTCCAATCTCTTTAATATATTTATATAAGTCTATCGGGAAGGATAAAATTGAGTTTGGGTCATTTAAAATAATAAAACCTAGAAAAAATATAATAAAGATAAAACTTATAGAAGCATAAATTATTAAAAATATATTTTTTAAAGAAAAATAAAATTTGGTTTTACCAATTAAATATTTAAAAAATAAATTAAGTTTTTGAATTGATACTTTTCTTAAATTAGGTGTATTTGTAATATCTGATAAAATCCAATAACCATCATATCTCAACAATGGGTTTAGATTAACTATAAAACTAAACAGTATTATAGAACATAAAACAAGTAAAGAAATTTGTTCCGTAAAAACATATATAACTGCTAATGTTAATGCAATGAGAATTTCAACATAAAGTCCTGCGAAATTCACATAAATTCTTTCTTTTCTTTTTAGTTTCCATGTATCTGAGACATCTGCAAACATAACAGGAGATAATAAATAAAAACCAAAACCAATAGTTCCTGGTTCTGCTCCTAGTTTTTCACAAGCAGTTGCATGTCCAAATTCGTGAAAAAAAATAACCAAACCGCTCATTATTAGGTAAAAAATCCAATTATTTAAGTTCATTTCAAGAATATTATTGGCTAACAATTGGTAGTTTATTAATACTATATATGAAACAATTATTAAAGAAAATAGTAGTATTTTATAAAAATACTTGAATACAAATAATGGTGATAATATTTTAATAAAAACCCCAAGCACTTTTCTGTTAACCAATGTGAAACTTAAAGCTAAATATGATGCTACCCCTTTTTTGTTTAAAGAAATATTTTTATTTATAATAATGCCGAATTTTGAAAGCTTTTCATAAAGTATGGAATAGGCAATATATATATTTAATTTTGCTGTAGGGTTTTGTCTATTATATTTTAAAACAATATCTTCTAACGAAGTATTACCATCCACTAAATTCAGTATTTCAAATGTTTTTAGATTTATTACAATTCTATTTCCTAATTCTTTATGAGTAATAATATATTCAGTCGAATTATTGAATTCTCCAATTTCAATTTCAGTTGATTTATGTACTATTTGTTTTCTATATTCTTCTTTCATAAGCCTTCAAAGCGATTAAACAGGATACGGTTGTAAATATCCTATTATGGTCTTTTACAATAATATTTGTTCCACTATTACCTTTTTCCCAAACAAAATTTTCTTTATTTGGGTTTAAAACACTAGGGTGTGGTATTCTTAATGAAAATCCTTCTTCCCAAGAACCATCAATATATTGATTTGATATAATCTGTGTTGCTAATTTTTTAATTACTTCATTATATTTATTAAAAAGATTGTCGGTTAAACATAAAGTATGCAATAGTAAACCTTTGAAAAAATAATTATGTTCACTTGTCTTGATTATTTTTTTAACTAAATTTTCACAAAAAGATATAATTTGTTCATCTTTAAGATGTACAGCACCCATTAAGATGTGGTTAATTGCATAAATATCATATGTCCACCAATAAGACAAATGTTTTTCGTTGGAACTAAATTCAGCAATCAAAAAAGTTCTTAATTTCTTAAAGTTTTCAGTATCAGTAATTTTCAGCTCAATAAAGACTAAATAGGCAACTGCACTAACACAGTAATGAGATTGTAGCCATCCATCAACATTTTGTATACTAGGACTATTTAAAGATGATAGCAAGATATTTTTGTCATTATAAGTTGTAAAACCGCCATCTTTATTTTGAAAACTTAACCATTCTTTTAAACTTTTCTGAATATTAGTTTCTTTTTGCAAACAGAGTAGTGCAAATGAAGTTGAATCAGCATCGCTAATCCAAGATTTATTGTAACCCCAAAGATTATTTGATAACCTATTTTTCGATATAAATCCTTTTGCTTTTGTTAATTTAAAACCGTCTATGTTGCATTTTAATAAGGAATATGTTACATAGGAAGTTGTCCAAACATCACTAATACCTGCATCATTAAATATATCGTTCCAATTACCTTTTATTTGTTGAGTAGTTTGTAAATAATTGATAGCATTACTTAATACATCGTTTATAGAATGTTTATTACTAAAATTATTAACTATGGTTTTTTGTATTTTATAAACTTCAATAAAACCATTTATATTTAAGACATGCGAAATACTGGTATTGTGTAAGTTGTCTATTTCATTTATCCATAAACATTTGTTAGTATCATCAAACGGAATAATAAGATTGGAGGCTTTATCTAGATAATTTATTGCTTTGACATAAAGATTTTCAGAAACCTTTTTTAGATAGATTAATTTTTTCTGATCACCAATAGAATAATTATCAATAGTGTCATTTTCTTTTGATAATGTTTTAATAAGTTCGTGTCTTGAAATATTGAATTGTCCATTTTCAGCATCTTCAATGTAGTCATTTATATCATCAATTATCTGAAATCCAGCATAAAAAAGTTTGTGAGATTTTAAAAGGTTGTTGTAAATAGATTTGTTTTTTTGATTAGATAAATGAAATAAGCAGTCAATCGCTATTTTACCAAATGCACTTTTATAATCTGCTAATTTTTCAAATTCATCATAATTTTTTAGTTTTTTTAATGTCTTGTCTAATTTATATGCTTTTGCATACTCAAATTTTCGAATATTCCAAGTGCTCCAAAAATTTGAATCTTTATCAAAAAAAGAGCTTAAAATCTTAACAGTTTCTTCTTGACAAATATTAGCAATAAAATATTTCTGAAATTTAGTGTCACTAT